>CAZKPL010000004.1:0-1107 GCA_964554625.1 uncultured Nitrosomonas sp.
AACTGGATTATTAGAAGGCACCAACAACAAGATCAAAACATTACATAAAATGGCTGATGGCTTTAGAGATGTCGAATTCTTTAAACTGAAAATTATGGCGCCGCATGAAACCAATTATGCTCTGACCGGCTGAATCCAAGGTACGCAATTTCCGGAAGAACCACAGATCATGCACTCGATCGTACAGGACGCGCTCGATCACCGCCCAGTGCTTCATCAAGGCATCTGATGCGCGATAAAGCATTCATCAGATGGATCCTTTCAAAATTTATATCCAGTAATTCACCCAGCGCGCTCTGCTTCCCAGTCAGCGGTGTGTGGCAGCTTCTGAGCCCGGTGCAACCATGCGGTCAATGATCGAACTCACAATCCCCCCACGTAACGGTCCATTGAGAGCACTCTATCTAATTTCTGTTCGTTAATCTTACAAATCAATAGCGCACTGGCTGAGACGAGACAATTTGCCATCTGATTCGAAGCCTTAGTCATTTCTCAGGTAGTTCAATTTGGACTAAAGCTCTTAAAATTCGCGTCGATAATAAAGTTTGCGGGAAAGACTTTCTTTCCTTTTAAATCCTTTTGAGTCTCCCTCCGCTCTTTGGATTTTCTTAAAGTAAAACGCTTATCAGTGCCGGATTGTGAGAAACAAGCAAAATAAGGCGATCGAGGAGACAGTGAGAAAAAGAATTTGAGAAAAATTACGAATGTATATTAATTAATATGGAGATAAGTTAAATGACAACGATACTTATAGGTGATCTCAGCGGAGGTTTTAGCCTTACTAGGAATAAAAGCGGCAAAAATCAAACATTGATTGGCACGGATAATGATTCCATCAACATAATTTTTGGTGATACTGTATTCATGTACGATCGCTCCAATGGGGGCCATGACACGTTACAGGGGGGTGACAATAGCAGTGGAAATCTTATTAACGGCCTAGTTGGTGATGCTGCTGAAATGTTCGATTCCTCTAAAGGTGGCAATGACACATTGCAGGGCGGTGACAATAGCGGTGGAATTCTTATTAACGGTCTAGCCGGTGACGCGACCATGATGCACGGCTCATCCACAGGCGGCAATGACACGTTGCAGGGCGGTAACAAC
>CAZKPL010000004.1:1207-2439 GCA_964554625.1 uncultured Nitrosomonas sp.
ATTCTTGTTGAGGGACTAGCCGGTGACGCCGCTCTGATGCTGGAATCTTCTAAAGGTGGCAATGACACGTTGCAGGGCGGTAACAACGATGGTGGAATTCTTGTTGAGGGGCTGGCCGGTGACGCTGCCATAATGTTAGGTTCTTCTAAAGGTGGCAATGACACGTTGCGGGGTGGCATCAACAGTGACGGGACTCTTGTTAATGTTCTTGTCGGCGATGCGGTTAATATGCTCGATCATTCTAAAGGCGGCAATGACACGTTATGGGGAAGTAATAACGATGGCACTGGAATTGTCATTAATCATCTCTATGGTGATGCTAGAAACATGAGTGAGGCCGTCGAAGCCGGCAATGATCGTCTGATCAGTGGCAGTAACGCAACAGATCACATGTATGGCGATGCCAAAAATCTCATATCGAATGACACCGATATCTCTGACTTCATTGCTTCAGTTATTGATACATTTGGAGTCAATCAAATTAACGCTTTCCTGCAATCAGGCGGAAGCGAATTTGAGTTCGACAGTCTCAATGACATTGTGAATGACCTGCGTAATATTTTCGATAGCAATGAAAATTCGATTTTAACCAGCCCCATAGCCGGCGGGGCTGATATCTTCGCCTTCAATGATCGCTTTGGAAACGATTTCATTCACGATTTTCGACAATCGGATAGAGATCGAATCGAGTTCAGTGTAACTGGTGTGGGTTCTTTCGACGATCTCGAGATCAATGACGATGGAAGTGATACGATAATTACAGTCGAGGGGCATGGTACAGTCACCCTGGTAGGGTTTACCGGCGTAAATTTAGTTGCGGAAAACTTTATTTTTTCATCCTAGTTTCATTCGCAAATACTAAAATTAGCTCCAATCTGACAGATATCGATCATTTCGATATCTGTCAGAATAGATTTAATTCCTTGCAACATACCTTCTTAAGTACTAGGGTTCTGTTGACATTTTAGCGAAGCCAATTCAATGCCCTACGAACTGTATAGACCTCATGTAGGTTTCTGGCTATTTTTTCATAGCGTGAGGATATTCTTCTGTAATGTTTAATTTTGTTGAAGAAACGCTCAAAATCAAATGACGCTCTTTATAAACGAACCAATCGCAATTTTCTTGCATTGATTCGATTGCTGCGAGGCGGAATGACAGGTTCAATGCCTTTTTTCAGTGAGCGTTTGAATAAAAGGCATCACTATCATAACCTTTATCACCCATCACCC
>CAZKPL010000004.1:2539-81037 GCA_964554625.1 uncultured Nitrosomonas sp.
ATCACCCATCACCCGCCAGGGTGGTCGCGCCTTCTGTCGTCAGAACTAACGAATTCTCAGCTTGCCGGATATCGCTGGTTTGTCTGCCAGTCAGGATAAAATCCAGCAGGTTGCCTAAACTCTAGTGATTTGCTAGATACCTACATATAATGCATGAAAATCGACTTTCTGGGAAAGAGTGGGGCAAACTTGAATTCATGCTATTACAGATAGCGAGCATTTTTTCTCATGATTTATATTTTTCATTCTGAGAAGCATCGATAAGATTGATTCTCATAAGATAGATATGTAGATTGGGAGTAATCTGACCTGTAATTGATTTAGCTGATTCTTATGATTTCTTAATCGTTTTCTCAATGAGGAAAGGAGTGTCTTGTGGATAATAATTTAATGGACAAGAGAGTGCAGTTCAATTTCTGGTACATCGTCATCGCTATTCTTGCCATGATGTTTTTGCAGAATCTTTATACGCAATATACCCGGATTGAGCCGATTCCTTATAGCCGATTCCAGGCGCTATTAGAACAAGGTAAGATTGCGGAGGTAGCCATCACAGAAAACCAGATTTATGGCAAGCTAAAAGAAACCGGTGCCGATGAGATTAAAGAGTTTGTCACGACACGAGTTGAGCCTGGACTTGCAGAAATCCTTGACAAATATGAAGTGACTTATACTGGGATCATTAAAAGCACCTGGCTACGCGATTTGCTGTCCTGGATTGTGCCAATGCTGGTGTTTGTTGGCATCTGGCTGTTTATCATACGCCGTATGGGAGGGGGCATGAGCAGTGGTTTGATGTCGATTGGCAAGAGCCGCGCCAAAGTGTATGTCGAGAAAGAAACCACGGTGACCTTTGCCGATGTGGCGGGAGTCGATGAAGCCAAGGAAGAACTCATCGAAATTATTAATTTTCTGAAGAACCCTGCCGACTATAGCCGCCTCGGTGGAAGAGTGCCAAAGGGAGTTTTACTGGTGGGGCCGCCCGGAACTGGTAAGACATTGCTGGCGCGGGCGGTGGCAGGTGAAGCAGGGGTGCCGTTTTTTTCGATTTCTGGAGCAGAGTTTGTCGAGATGTTTGTCGGAGTGGGCGCAGCCAGGGTGCGTGATCTTTTCGAGCAAGCGCGGAAAATGGCGCCAGCTATCATTTTTATCGATGAGCTCGATTCATTGGGGCGCGCGCGCGGTGCTTATGCATGGGGGGGGCATGACGAAAAGGAGCAAACACTGAATCAGTTGTTGGCAGAGCTCGACGGGTTTGATCCTTCAAGTGGCATCGTCTTGCTAGCTGCGACGAATCGCCCGGAAATCCTTGATGCTGCATTGCTGCGTGCCGGGCGCTTTGACCGTCAGGTGCTGGTGGATCGCCCAGACAAGACCGGACGCGAGCAGATTCTAGCGGTTCATCTGAAGAAGGTGAAGTTGAATACGGATGTGAAGTCGGAGCAGATTGCCGCACTTACCCCTGGATTTACTGGTGCGGATTTAGCCAATTTGATCAATGAGGCCGCTTTGCTGGCCACTCGGCGCAGGGCAGCTTCCGTGACGATGGATGATTTTAATAATGCCATAGAACGGATTGTTGCCGGTCTTGAAAAGCGTAATCGCTTGCTTAATCCGAATGAACGTAAGATTGTGGCATTTCATGAACTGGGACATGCTATGGTGGCGCTAGCGTTGCCCGGTACCGATGAAGTACACAAGGTATCGATCATACCCCGAGGAGTGGGCGCGCTAGGCTACACTATTCAGCGCCCGACTGAAGATCGCTATCTGATGACCCGAGTGGAATTGGAAAATAAAATGGCCGTGTTGCTCGGTGGGCGTGCAGCCGAGCAGGTGATATTCAATGAGGTATCCACTGGGGCATCGGATGATCTGGTGCGTGCGACTGATATGGCGCGTGCTATGGTATTGCGCTATGGCATGAGTGATGCACTGGGACATGTGGCATATGATCGTGAACGTTCAGCTTTCTTGCAACAGGGCTTTCCTATACCGCAGAGCCGTGAATATAGTGAGGATACCGCCAATAAGATCGATACGGCTGTGCGTGCCTTCGTGGATCAGGCGCTTGAGCGTGCAATCGACATTCTTCGCAGAAATCGTGCGCTTCTGGACCAAACTGCTGATGAGCTGCTTAAAACTGAGACGCTCAATCAGCCTCAAATAACGGCATTGAAGGAGGCGATTGTTCGTGAGGCATCAAGTTAGCGGTGTTTTAGCGTAACAAAACTAGCCTGGGAATTGCATCAAAATCAAGCCATACGATGGCGTTCTGATCAAATTGCTTACCGAGTACCTTGGAGGTGGCGAGATCAATGCCTAATGCCAGGAAGCTTGGCTCTACTGGCCACTTGCCTGACGGGTCCAGACTTTTACCTGCAAAAACCTGGCTGGAATGGCTGGATAATCGGTCGCATAGTTGCTTGCTGGCTATGAGATTTGTTTCTATAGGTTGAGATTGGCTGTGCGGATTGTAAGCGGTGATATACAGGGCGCACTGCGTACCATATTCTTTCATCAGCTTTGATAAGGGTTCGCAATGCTGGCCAATATGCAATGTCAGCGTGTCTAAGTCTATCCTTGCCTGGTAATGAGCCGCGACATAGCATTGGATGAGTTTGGCTGGAATTGCGGATTGCTTTAGACTTTCGTCCAGAATAATTGTATTGTTGTGCTGAGACAAACCATGCAGGAGAGAAGCTTGTGCGTGAAATTTCATTGAGGAAAATAATCCGACGACAGATTGTTCTTGTGAATAAAAGTGATTGTTACATGGGGCACTCTATTTTAAGCATATTGCTTTTTTTTGCTTGCTTGGCAAGTGCTGCAGAGACACCGTTGGTTAGCGTCCCTGATACGCTTGCTGAACGTGTTAAGGCATGCACGATTTGTCATGGCCCAGAGGACAGACGTGGTAGAGATGCTTATTATCCGCGTATTGCAGGCAAGTTGGAAGGGTATCTCTTTAACCAGTTACGTCATTTCAGGGATGGTCGGCGCTATTACCAGCCGATGGCCATTTTGCTTGAAAATATGTCGGATGAGTATATGCTGGAAATTGCCCGGTATTTTTCTGCCTTAAATTTGCCTTATCCACCGCCAGAGTCAGTGACCATGCTGCCATCAGAAATGAAACTGGCGGAGAATCTTATTCGTTCAGGAGATCCCAAGCGTGATATTCCCGCTTGCGGCGCGTGCCATGGGGAAGCTCTGATGGGTACGGAGCCTTTTATCCCAGGCTTGCTGGGCTTGCCCCACGCTTACATTACGGCTCAATTTGGAAGTTGGCGCAATGGTGGATTGATGCGAGGTCAACTCTCTGATTGCATGTCTGAAATTGCCAAGAAATTGACGGATGATGAAACGAATGCGATTGCAATGTGGTTGGCAGCTCAGCCTGTTTCAGGGAAACCAAGCCCGGCTGGTACACTTCCTCAGGAATTGGTTCATCGCTGCAGGAGTATCGTTCTGGAAAATGGAGGGGTTCAATGAAACTAGGCATGACTTTTCGTATTGCTGAGGAATGGAAGCATAGCTTTTTATTGCTCGGATATTTGCTGATCATATTGTTAGCCTCGAATGCTCTGCCAGTTAACGCATCTTCAGAAAAATCAGGCTTACCTGAGCAACGACAGGCGCTAGGTGAATATCTTGCGCGTGTCGGAAATTGTTTGGGGTGCCATACAGCCAAAGGAGGGCAGCCATTTGCCGGGGGGCATCGATTGTCTACGTCATTTGGAACGTTTGTTACACCTAATATCACGTCGGATAAAGAAACAGGTATCGGCCTCTGGAGTGAAGAAGATTTCTGGAAAGCAATGCATGAGGGCAAATCACGTGATGGCAGACTCCTCTATCCTGCTTTTCCTTTTACGGAATATACCAAGGTGACACGTGAAGACGCAAACCTTATTTTTGCCTATCTTCAGTCGGTGCCGCCTGTTTCCCAATACAACCCACCTCATGAAATCCGCTTTCCCTATAACTATAGACCGCTCTTGTATATCTGGCGGACACTCTTTTTCAAACGGGGAACGTATGAGCCGGATCAAACCGAGAGCGAGGAATGGAATCGGGGTGCTTATCTGGTGCAGGGACTAGGCCATTGCAACGCCTGTCATACTGCCAGGAATGTGCTGGGTGCTAGTCAAGACGATACAATAGGTGGCGGGCAAATTATGGGGTCAAACTGGTACGCACCGTCTCTGACCTCCCAGCAGGAAGCAGGAAGCAGGAACTGGTCTCTTGAAGAGATCGTTGAGTTACTTTTGTCTGGCATATCCCGTAGCGCAACGACGTCGGGGCCGATGGGAACAGTTGTCAGGCAAAGCTTGCAGTATTTGTCACAGGGTGACATGCGCGCGATGGCAGTTTATCTGCAATCGTTACCCGAGAGTGAGGCGCAGTCTAGAATGACTCATCCGGAAATCCCGGGAAATGCCCGGCGGTACTTGGCACAGGGCGAGAAGCTGTATACAAAACACTGTCAGGAATGTCACGGTACATCGGGTCAGGGCGCGCCAGGTATTTATCCTGCATTGGCGGGTAACCGCAGTGTGACCATGACGATACCTACTAACGTCATTCGCAGCGTGTTGAATGGAGGGTATCCGCCTACTACCGGAGCAAATCCTAGGCCCTACGGCATGCCGCCATTTCAGCAGATCATTCGTGATGAAGAAATCGCACAAGTAGTGTCTTTCATCAGGAATGCATGGGGAAATCGTGGCAGCTTGGTGTCGGCCATTGATGTTGATCTGAGTAGAGGGAGTGCCCATTAATAAGGAGATGCTGATTAATTATCTGCATGGAAAAAATGACTGCGTTGCATCATTCATCTATTAAGTTGTCTCGTGTGAGTCTTGCGCAAGTATTTTATGCTTACTTTTCATGGCAGCTTTAACCGTGGCCTGATCGAGGTGGGGAGCAAACATTTCGATGAAATCATAGACATAACAGCGAATATAGCTGTTACGACTGATGCCGATTCGGGTTGTGCTGGGTTCAAACAGATGATCGGCGTCGATTGCGCGGAGATGTTTGTCGCGTTGCGGATCGAAAGCCATTTTTGCCAGAATGCCAATGCCTAAGCCAAGTTCCACATAGGTTTTGATTACATCGGCATCAATTGCAGTAAGTACCACATTCGGAGTTAATCCCTTGGATTCGAATGCCTGATTGATTTTTGAGCGACCGGTAAATGCGAAATCGTAGGTAATGATAGGGTATTGAGCGATCGCTTCTAAGGTCAGCGGATGTTGCTTGAGTAGAGGGTGTTTAGGGGGAGTAATGATGCTGCGGTTCCATTGGTAGCAGGGAAGCATGACGAGTTCTTGGAATAATTCGATGGCTTCTGTGGCAATCGCGAGATCAGCTTCGCCTGACGAAACTAAAGTCGAGATCTGAGTGGGGCTGCCCTGGCGCAGAATCAATTTGACCTTGGGATAACGCTCGGCAAAGCGTTGAATGACGGGAGGAAGCGCATAACGCGCCTGTGTATGGGTCGTGGCGATAACCAGTGTGCCGCTCGCCTTGTCACTGAATTCCTGGCCAATTTGCTTCAGGTTTTCTGCATCTCTGAGCATTCTTTCAGCAATTTCGATAATGGCCTGCCCTGGCGGAGTTATTTTCACAATACGCTTGCCGTTGCGAATAAAGATATCCACACCTAACTCTTCCTCAAGAAGCTGAATTTGCCGACTTATTCCAGGTTGCGATGTATGCAGACTCTCGGCCGTTTTGGACAAGTTCAGATTTTGATTGGCAATTTCACATAAGTAGCGTAGTTGTTGTAGTTTCATTGGGCATTAATTATAATAAAAAGTTATATTAACCTAATTTAATATTATTTTGAGATATATCGTGGCGCTGCTATGATACGCCTTTTTAAGCGGGCGATCTTGTAAGTAAGGTATATATCTGCATAGGGGACCGACATTCTTACAAGTGCAGTACCAGTTGTGTAGGGTAGCAGATAACATAAAAATGGCTTGACGCCTATTTGCTTAGCACTACCTTCCTTTCTGAAAGATAAAGGTATTGATAACAACTAACGCCAATAGGTGGATATCGGATAAAATAGCAACAAAAATTGTTAATATTTTTTATCCGCATTGGCTGCAATGCTGGTGTGGTAAAAAAACTACGGAGAGAAGAAATAGGATGGATTATTTAACCGATCTCGCTAATGATGAGGAAATCGACGCATACGATCAATCATTGCAGGATTTTCGTGCGCAGCGTATGGATGTCGATCGCTTTACCGCTACCCGGCTGCAAATGGGGATTTATGGACAACGTCAGGAAGGCGTCAATATGGTGCGTATCAAGATTCCTGGCGGGCGGCTGATACCGGTGCAGCTAAATGCGATTGCTGATGCGCTGGAAGAATATGCTCAGCATGGTGAAGCGCATATTACTACTCGGCAGGATATTCAATTGCACTACGTGCCACTAACGGATACACCGGCTGTGATGCGTCATCTGGCAAAAGGTAAGCTGACAACCCGTGAAGCGTGCGGGAACACGATACGCAATGTAACAGCCTGTCCCTTGGCGGGAGTCTGCTCGCGTGAGCATACCGACATCAGTGAGCATCTCAAAGGGGTTGTCAGGCATTTTATACGTAAGCCTTTGAATCAGTTGATGCCACGCAAATTCAAAATCAGTTTTTCAGGTTGTGAGTCGGATTGCGCACAGGGTATGATCCATGATCTGGGTGTGGTTGCAGTCAGGCAAGGAACGCGTTTTGGTTTCAAAGTGCTGGTAGCCGGGGGGTTGGGGCATAAACCGCATGAGGCGATTGTGGTTGAGCCGTTCATCGAAGAAAAAGACTTGTTGTTAGTGATAGAAGCTGTGCTCACGCTGCACAACAAGTATTCTGACCGAGCTAAGCGCGCCAAATCGCGTATCAAGTTTCTGGTCGATAAATTCGGCGTTGACGGCTTTATTGAAAAATATCGTGAAGAGCTTGCGCGTGTCAAGGAAGTGCTGGCGGATCAGGATTATCCTAAAGGTGTATGGACTGGCGGCGTGGACGGTGAAGTGCCTGGCCCTGGCGCACCCCGCGCACTATTTGCGCAAAAGCAGTCAGGGCTATTTGTGGTGCCGGTCAGTATACGGCTCGGACAGCTGACTGCCGTACAGATGCGAGGAATCGCTAGGATACTGGAGCAGTATGGTTTGGAGGAGATACGTACCACGCAGGATCAGAATCTGATGTTAGTTAATGTGCCACAAGAAAATATTGTGGCTATTCAGTCTGCATTGGCAGGTCTTGGCCTTGGCCTGCCCAAAGCGGGTGATAATGTAGTAGCCTGCCCAGGAACTTCCACATGCCGCCTAGGAATCACTTCTAGTCCGATTCTCGGAGGTAAATTATGGGGAGGGAACGATGACTTGCGTATCCGTGTTTCAGGCTGCCACAATGGCTGTGCTCAACCGGAAAGTGGTGATATTGGGATTTATGGTGAAGGCAAGCGCATGTACGGTAAGTTGATACCTCACTATCAGATGTATTTCGGTGGTAATGGCATGGCTAATGGTGGTTTGGCTTTTAAAGGTCCGTCAGTACCGAGTGCGCGTGTTGAAGCAGCAGTGGAGCGAGTGAGATCAGCGTATGCTACAGATCGTGAAGCGAGGGAAACATTTTTTAACTGGACACGACGGGTAGGTCAGGGTTATTTTGCCGAGCTTCTAGCTGATATTGTGGAGGTTAAGCAGGAAGACTTGCACTCGGTACTACGTGATCATGGCCAAGGTGATGATTTCAGAGTATTCCAATTTGGTGGCGGAGAGTGTGCAGGTGCAAAACAACTACAAATTGGTACAGCCTTCTTCGATGCTGCAAACGAGCGTAATTACCGTAATGCGCTTAAGTTTCAGCGTAAATTTGAGGATTCGGTTAAGTGTGCAGAGGAGATTGCGCGTCTGATTGGCCAAGGAGTGACCCAATTGGTAGGTGGTCAGAAATATGATGATTTGGTAGAGCAAGCGGAAGAGTTGCAGCGCGTATTGCCGGCCAAACCTAATCTGGCTAAAACATTGGCTAAGCTTGCTCAAGATTTTGCGCGCCCTGCGAATGAATTGACTGATGCATTACTGACTGAATGGTATGCAGAATTGGATGCATGGACACTGGATGTGGCTGAGTTTTGCACTGACTTCAATAGTCAGCTCGACTTGACGGGTTCACTACCACAAAACGTTGCTCAGTTATTGCAAGTTCAGAGAGCCTCGCAGTCAGCTACGGTCCTATAAGACGGTTTGTGACAAATAGGAAATAGATGAGCCAATGTGATGTAGCGCAAAAAGTCGAGCAATTACACGCCTTGCTCGCAAAGATACAGCAGGAATATGCACCTGCTGTATTTGCCAGCAGCTTTGGTGCTGAAGACATGGTGTTGACCGACTTGATTGCGCGTTACTATCCGGGCATTGCCGTGTTCACGCTGGATACAGGCCGGCTACCTCAAGAAACCTATGATTTGATGCAGGTGGTGAGAGATCGTTACGGTCTTTCTATTCAGGTGTATTTTCCTGATGCGGCTGCGGTGGAGAGTTATGTTGCACAAAATGGTCCTAATGGGTTCTATCAAAATATGGAGTTACGCAAGCGCTGCTGTTACATCCGCAAAGTAGAGCCGCTGCGCCGCGCATTATCAGGTAAGCGCGCATGGATCACAGGGATGCGTCGCGAACAGGCAGTTACCCGAGACAGTTTGGCAATATCTTCGTTTGATGCTGAAAATAACATGCAGAAGTTTAATCCATTGTGTGAATGGAGCAATGCTGAAGTATGGGAGTATCTTAAACAGCATGATGTGCCCTACAACAAGCTACATGATCGTTTTTATCCGAGTATTGGCTGTGCTCCTTGTACGCGTGCGGTCACCCCTGGAGAAGACGTTCGTTCTGGGCGTTGGTGGTGGGAGAACTCTGAAAGTAAAGAGTGTGGACTGCATATAAACAAAGTTAAGTCGGTAAAATAGAGATAGATTTCACTAAGATTATTTTTAGGAGCTTAAAAGAAAGAAGAGAATGAATAATCGAACCTTTACCCATCTGGATGCTCTCGAGAGTGAAGCAATTCATATCATGCGAGAGGTGGCAGCTGAATGTACTAATCCTGCATTATTGTTCTCTGGGGGAAAAGACTCAGTTGTGTTGCTGCGATTGGCAGAAAAGGCTTTTCGGCCAGGGCGTTTCCCTTTTCCTTTGCTGCATATTGATACGGAGCATAATTTTCCTGAAGTCATTGAATTTCGTGATCACCGCGCCAAGGAGTTGGGTGAACGGTTAATTGTGCGCAGCATGGAGGATTCTATCAAGAGAGGTAAGGTGGTGTTGCGATCAGAAAATCAAAGCCGGAACCCATTTCAGTCCATCACATTATTGGATGCTATTGCTGAATTTGGTTTTGATGCCTGTATTGGTGGAGCGCGTCGTGATGAGGAAAAAGCACGTGCTAAAGAGCGCATTTTTTCATTCCGTGATGAATTTGGTCAATGGGATCCAAAAAATCAGCGGCCAGAGCTGTGGAGTCTTTACAACACGCGAACCCATCCAGGAGAGAACATTCGTGTATTTCCGATCAGCAACTGGACTGAGCTGGATGTGTGGGAGTACATCGCTCGGGAGGAACTGGAAGTACCTTCCATTTATTTTGCTCATTGGCGGGAGGTTATTCCACGTGATGCGGGCTTATTACCGTTATCGTATCTAGTACAACCCAAAGAGGGCGAGCAAGTCGAAAAAATAATGGTACGTTTCCGTACAGTTGGAGATATGAGCTGTACATGCCCGGTTGCTTCACAAGCCAGGAATGTTAGTGAAATTATTGCTGAGACGGCAATGACACGCATTACTGAGCGTGGTGCGACGCGTATGGATGATCAAACTTCAGATGCTTCAATGGAATTACGCAAGAAGGAAGGGTATTTCTAAAAGCACCTTTTTCTGGAAGATATGGATTATTTCAACTTTAAGAATCAATTATCAGAAGGCTCTAAAATGTCGGTAGCTGGAAATATCGGACTTGATCGTGCTGAATTATTGCGCTTTATTGCTGCAGGAAGTGTAGATGATGGAAAAAGTACCTTGATAGGACGTTTGTTACATGACTCAAAATCCATTTTTGAGGATCAATTGAGCTCCATTGCACGCACTTCAAATAAGCGTGGAATGCAAGGTGTGGATCTCTCGCTGCTTACTGATGGGCTGCAAGCCGAACGAGAGCAAGGTATTACGATTGATGTGGCTTATCGTTACTTTGCAACCCCAAAACGTAAATTCATTATTGCAGATACACCCGGCCATGAGCAGTATACTCGGAATATGGTAACAGGCGCTTCCACTGCCAATTTAGCTATTATTCTGATTGATGCGCGCAAAGGTGTGCTTACCCAGTCTCGTCGTCATGCCTATTTAGCCAGTCTGGTAGGTATTCCCCATTTGGTGGTAGCAGTTAATAAAATGGATCTGGTGGATTATTCGCGCGAAGTGTTTGAGCGCATCCGTAATGATTTTGCCGCTTTTGCGCAAGGACTCCGCTTGCGTAATATCGAATATATTCCTATGTCCGCTTTAGCTGGGGATATGGTGGTGGAGAGAGGTGACAAGCTTACTTGGTATGAAGGTAGGACATTGATAGATTTGCTGGAGAATATCGATATTGAACATGATATCAATACTGATGATTTCCGTTTTCCAGTGCAATGGGTTTGTCGTCCGCAAACTAAAGCATTGCATGATTTTCGGGGGTACATGGGGCGCGTTGAATCAGGTTCAATCCGAGTGGGTGATGCTGTGACAATTCTACCGTCAGGATTAACCTCACGTGTCAAGGAAATTCTCCTATATCAAGATTCCTTTGACGATGCCTTCGCACCGCAATCTATTACGCTAACTATCGAAGATCATCTGGATATCTCCCGGGGAGATATGTTGGTAAAAACTGAAGAGCAACCAGCGATCAAGAAAGAGTTTGCAGCAATGCTGTGCTGGTTATCAGAGCAGCCACTTGATCCTAAGCGCAAATATATCGTTAAGCACACGACTCGCATGGTTAAGGGAGTTGTTAGCCAGATTGATTACCGTGTCGATGTCAATACGTTAAATCATGAGACGACAGATTCCTTGAGAATGAATGATATTGCGCGAGTTGCGATGAGGGTCCAGCAACCATTGGTGTGCGATGACTACGCATCCAATCGCGCCACGGGCAGCTTTATTATGATTGATGAGACAAGTAATAATACGGTTGCAGCCGGTATGATCTGTTAGATCGGTTATCAGAGTAGCTCTCATTTTCTTACGCCCTATACAGAAAGAATCCCAATACTGCGAAGAACGGTACCGGCGCCAGATTTGACGCGGTACCCTTATTTTCTACAGACAATACCAAACAAAAAATTATGACAAATTCAGCATCAACGTTTAACAGTCTCTCAGCAGAGGCTGTTTCTCCCAACCTTAAATTTGGCGTGGCTTTTGCAGATTTATATAACCGCGATGGTTTGGTAAAGCTGGATCAGGCATTTCTAGATTTTCTGCGGGAGGGGGAAGCTGGATTACGTGCCCGTCTGGATCATGCCCGCTTGTATCCAGATGAATTGGCGCCTAAAGATGAATCTGCTTTTCTGATTGAGCTTGCTCCGTGGGTGGAAGATTTTATTGCGCAGCTCTTTGGTATCGAGAATCAGGTGTGTGCGCTTGCAGCACGCCATCATGAACTTGCCCCACTTTATTTTTGTAAACGGCAGTTTGTCCAGCGTCGTGCAAAAACTAAGGTAAGTGATGAAGTATTGCAAACGGTAGATGGCATTACCTTAGAACAAAAACTGGAGGCCGAATTTGGTGAACCCTTCTCCGAGTTAGCGTTTGCAACCCATATTGCGCAGTGGATGGAGGATGAGACCGGCAATGAGGCGCGCTTGAATGATGCCCTGCACTACGCTGCCTGGGCATTACGCACAGCTGCGGGGCAAGCGCATACCGAGCAGGGGGTATTATTCAAGTCCCCAGCAAAGCTCGATTATTTTCACTTGTTATCACTGTCGACTGATGACCATGCAGGCTATACCGTTCACCGTCTTGAGCATTTGCGCCACCGGGAAGGCTTTTCATTGACGGATCAAGGGACTGACTTAGTGGGTGCACTGGATGAAGCCAATTATTGTATCTGGTGCCATGAACAGGGAAAGGATTCCTGCTCGAAAGGATTTATAGTAAAAGCTAAAAATCCAGAAGAATCACCCTCTTTCAAGAAAAGCGAGTTGGGTGCTTTGCTGGCAGGCTGTCCGCTGGAAGAGCGAATCTCGGAATTTCACAAGCTCAAGTCACAGGGTGTAGCGGTCGGCAGTCTGGCGATGATTATACTGGATAATCCCATGTGCGCAGGGACGGGGCATCGTATCTGTAATGACTGCATGAAATCCTGCATATATCAGAAGCAGGATCCGGTCGATATTCCTCAAGCAGAAACCCGTACGCTCAAAGATGTGCTTGAACTGCCCTGGGGATTTGAGATATACAGCCTGCTTACACGCTGGAATCCACTTGATTTACATAGACCCCTACCTAAGCCATCGACGGGCAAGAAAATATTGGTGGTAGGAATGGGGCCTGCCGGATATACCCTGGCACATCATTTGATGAATGATGGTCATACGGTGGTGGGTATTGATGGTCTTAAAATCGAGCCATTACCAGCAGAGATTTCTGGGGTCAATCTACATGGTGAGCGTGTTCCATTTTCCGCTATTCGAGATACGGACATGTTACGCGTAGACTTGAATGAACGCATGGCGGGAGGTTTTGGTGGCGTGGCGGAATACGGTATCACCGTACGGTGGGATAAGAATTTTCTTAAATTAATCCGTCTCTTGCTGGAGCGGCGAGCAGAGTTTGCATTGTTTGGCAGTGTGCGTTTTGGAGGCACTTTGACAGCAGATGATGCATTGACTTTGGGCTTTGATCACATTGCATTGGCTGCTGGTGCAGGGCGTCCAACAATTCTTGATTTGCCGAATGGCTTAGCACGTGGGGTGCGCGCTGCTTCTGATTTTTTGATGGCGCTTCAGTTATCAGGTGCAGCACAGGCTGACTCTATTGCCAACATGCAGCTACGTTTACCTGCTGTCGTAATTGGTGGCGGGTTGACTGCAATTGATACGGCTACTGAAGCGCTGGCTTATTATCCGGTACAAGTCGAGAAATTCCTGAGGCGCTACGAAATACTTGTTTCAGAGCAGGGCGAAGCCAAGGTCCGTGATTCCTGGGACGAAGAAGAGTGGGAAATTGCAGAGGAATTTTTAACGCATGCCCGAGCGATCCGTGCAGAGCGTGCTCGGGCGGTACAGGAAGGCCGTGCACCTGATATTCTGAAACTGCTGCAATCGTGGGGTGGCGCTACGATAGCTTATCGTAAGCGCCTGATAGACAGTCCTTCTTACACGCTGAACCATGAGGAAGTCGAGAAAGCACTGGAGGAAGGTATTTGGTTTGCTGAAGGACTAACACCTCTGCGGGTAGATATAGATGAGTGGGAGCATATAAAATCGATCAGATTCTCTGTCCAGGCGTTGGATGAAGCAGGGCAATGGCAAAAAACTCGAGAAGTTGATTTGCCAGCCCGGGCAATTCTGGTCGCCGCAGGAACCCATCCGAATACTGTGCTTGCTAGAGAAGATGAGAAGTATTTCAAGTTGAGCGGGCGTTATTTTTCTGCTTGTGATGAGCAGGGTAATCCTGTCGGTCTGCCGAAAGGTAACCCTAAACCAGAAACACCAGCAGTATTATTAAGCCGTTGTGAAGATGGGCGTTTTATCAGTTTCTTTGGTGATTTGCATCCGTCATATTCGGGAAATGTGGTAAAAGCCATGGCTAGCGCTAAACAGGGATATCCAATCGTCAGCCGGGTGCTTGATCATATTACGCCTTCTTCGACTCAATCAGCCTCACAGTTTTTTGCTGAAATGAATCATCAATTGAGGCCTGTTGTTCATAAGGTGGAGAGGCTGACACCTAATATTATCGAGATAATTGTGCAAGCTCCCATGGCTGCCAGACACTTTCAACCTGGGCAATTTTACCGCTTCCAGAATTTTGCAACACTTGCTACGACAATCGACGATACCCGGTTAGCGATGGAAGGTATAGCATTGACAGGAGCATCGGTAGATATTTCAAATGGGCGTGTCTCGCTGATCGCACTGGAGATGGGGGGGTCTGCAAATTTATGCACGTTACTCAAACCTGAAGATCCAGTTGTATTGATGGGGCCTACTGGAACACCCACCGAGATTTTTCGCGATGAGACTGTCGTGCTGGTAGGAGGAGGGCTCGGGAATGCGGTATTATTCTCTATTGGTGCAGCTGCTCGCGCGGCAGGATGCCGCGTTTTATATTTTGCAGGCTACAAAAAACTTGTTGATCGTTATAAGGTAGCTGAAATTGAATCAGCGGCAGACACCGTTATATGGTGTTGTGATGAGGCGCCTGGGTTTGAGTCCACCAGACCTGGTGATCTTAGTTTTGTCGGGAATATTGTTCAGGCCATGGTGGCCTATGGCAGCGGCGCACTCGGTGTTCAACCGATACCCTTAGCAGACGCTGATCGCATTATCGCGATTGGTTCTGACCGGATGATGGCTGCAGTGGGTTTTGCGCGCCATCACCAGCTGCAGCCTTACTTGAAGGAAAATCACTTTGCTATAGGATCCATTAATTCACCGATGCAATGCATGATGAAGGAAATCTGTGCACAGTGCTTGCAACCACATAAAGATCCTAAAACCGGAGAGATTACTTATATCTTTTCGTGTTTTAATCAGGACCAGCCGTTGGATTGGGTCGATTTCGGCAGTCTTGCGTCGCGTTTGCGACAAAACAGTGCACAGGAAAAATTGACGAGTCAATGGATCAATCGCTGTCTGAAAAGTCTAAATTGAATAAATAAAAAAATCGCTTTTCGTAGTTATGCTTTGAGTGCAAATAAGTATGAGTTGAATGGTTGAACGTTTTATAAGATTGTATCAATCGGAGTAATGCATTCATCTAGTTTCATTTATAATCACGCACTCAAGGAAAATGATGCAAAGCATTAGGTATTTTCAAATTTGAATAAAGAATAAGGGAGATTGTCGATGCACATAGGCATACCTGCAGAAATTTATGCGGGAGAAACACGTGTAGCAGCTACGCCGGAAACGGTCAAGAAATATACTGCCAAGGGATTTCATACTGTTCTTGTTCAGTCTGGCGCAGGTGCTGGTGCGAGTATTCCTGATGCTGCATACCAAGAAGCGGGCGCAACTATCGTTAATGATGTTTCACAACTATATAGTCAATCACAGATTGTACTTAAAGTGCGCGGCCCAGGAACGGATGAGCTGGCTTTGATACGTAAAGACGCGGTATTGATTGGTTTGCTGTCACCTCATCAGATCGAAGGAATCGAAGTGCTCGCTAGGCATGGCCTGACTGCATTTGCCATGGAGAAATTGCCGCGTATCTCTCGCGCTCAAAGTATGGATGTACTGTCTTCTCAAGCAAATATTGGTGGATATAAGGCGGTCATTATGGCTGCTAATGTTTATCAGAAATTCTTTCCGATGCTGATGACAGCAGCCGGTACGGTTAAAGCTGCTAGAGTATTAGTGTTAGGTGCGGGAGTAGCAGGCTTGCAGGCGATAGCGACAGCCAAAAGGCTGGGTGCAGTGATTGAAGCATTTGATGTTCGCCCGGCAGTTAAAGAGCAAGTCGAAAGTCTGGGTGCAAAATTTGTGGAGGTCCCCCTGACTGAGGAAGAAAAAGCAAAAGCTGAAACAGCTGGTGGTTATGCAACTGAAATGTCAGAGGATTATAAACGCCGGCAAGGAGAATTGGTTCATGCAAGAGCTGTCGCAGCGGATATTATCATTACAACTGCGTTGATACCCGGGCGCCCGGCGCCAGTTTTGATCCGAGAAGAAACAGTTCAGGCGATGAAACCTGGCTCGGTAATTGTAGATATGGCGGTAGAAGCGGGTGGCAACTGTCCCCTTTCTGAGTTGAATAAAACTGTGGTAAGACATGGTGTTCACCTCATTGGTATCGCTAATCTTCCTGGTTTAGTAGCCACAGATGCAAGCGCGCTCTATGCACGTAATCTTATGAATTTTCTGAATTTGATGCTTGATTCAAATAATGGCGAGCTCAAAATAAACCAGGAAGATGAGATTATTGCCGGAACATTGGTTTGTTCGGGTGGGGAAGTTATCAGAAAAATATAAAACAGAAAGTGAAGAGCTGTCTTAGTGTACGCTTCATATTCTATAAAAGTTAATGAGTTCAAGAGGAACAAATATGATTGGTGAAATTGATCCAACGATAATTCATCTTACTGTATTCGTATTGGCAGTTTTTGTTGGCTATCACGTGGTATGGAATGTGACGCCAGCTTTGCATACACCGCTGATGTCAGTGACTAATGCTATTTCAAGTATTATTTTGGTAGGCGCAATGTTAGCTGCAGGGCCAGCTGAATCGGATTGGGGCGCCTGGCTAGGGGCTGCAGCAGTAATCCTTGCTTCTATCAACGTATTCGGTGGATTTCTCGTTACCCAGCGGATGTTAGAAATGTTTAGAAAAAAAGATAAAAAAGGAAGCGCTTAAATGTCTGCTGATTTGATTGCTCTCGCTTATCTGGTTGCGGCGGTTTTTTTCATTTTGGCCCTGAAAGGGCTAAGTTCACCTCTTTCCGCTCGGCGCGGTAATTTTTTTGGAATGGTTGGGATGACGATTGCTGTTGGCACTACTCTGACCATTGCCGAGAATTGGGCATTGATACTGGGCTGTATTGCTATAGGTGCAATTGTAGGTTCTATTGTGGCGCAAAGAGTTCAGATGACAGCTATGCCGGAGTTGGTTGCCTTCATGCACTCATTAGTTGGATTAGCTGCGGTATTCATAGCCATTGCTGCCGTCAATAATCCTGTTTCATTCGGCCTGTCTGAGGTATTGCCAGCCGGTAGCAAGCTGGAATTGTTTCTGGGAACGTTTATTGGCGCCATGACCTGGTCTGGTTCAGTCATTGCCTTCCTCAAGTTGTCTGGTCGCATGAGCGGCGCTCCCGTTGTGTTCACTGGACAGCACATGATCAATTTGCTGCTGGCAATCGTCATGATTAGCTTTGGCTTATGGTTCTTTTTCAGCGAAACAACCAATTGGACAGCATTTATTGCCATGACAGCTATCGCATTTCTGCTCGGATTCCTCATTATCATTCCTATTGGGGGAGCTGACATGCCGGTAGTGATTTCCATGCTGAATTCCTATTCTGGCTGGGCGGCAGCAGGTATCGGCTTTTCACTTGGCAATCCAATGCTCATTATTGCTGGCTCGTTGGTGGGCAGCTCGGGGGCAATTCTGTCCTATATCATGTGCAAAGCCATGAATCGTCCCTTTCTCTCTGTCATACTGGGTGGTTTTGGTAGTGAAGGAGGTGCCCAAGGCGCGAGTGATGGAACACAGAAAACCTATCGAAGCGGTAGTGCAGACGACGCAGCATTTTTGATGGGTAATGCAGATAGCGTTATTATTATTCCAGGTTATGGCTTGGCCGTAGCTCGTGCACAACATTCGGTCAAAGAGCTTGCAGAAGCGCTGCATCGAAAAGGTGTCAATGTCCGCTTTGCCATTCACCCCGTAGCAGGTCGTATGCCAGGGCATATGAATGTGCTACTTGCTGAAGCCGAAATACCCTATGAGCAGGTTTTGGAGATGGAGGAAATTAATAGCGATTTTCCTAATACCGATGTAGTACTTGTTTTAGGTGCAAATGATGTGGTCAATCCAGCTGCAAATGTTCCGGGCAGTCCAATCTACGGCATGCCTATTCTTGATGCACACAAAGCCCGCACGGTGATAGTTGTTAAACGTAGTATGGCTGCCGGTTATGCTGGTCTTGACAATGATTTGTTTTATATGGATAAGACTATGATGGTGTTTGGTGATGCCAAGAAGGTTGTAGAGGATATGGTCAAAGCGGTGTGATAACGTATGAGGTTCTTATTTTTTCTTAATAGCATTTATAAAGAATTAATTGGAATTATTTTTCTGATTCGTTAACCATTCGCGTGCGGTTTTCTGGGCTTGGGTTAGTTGTTTCGCAGTAAGTGATCTCATTATTTTATCTCGGGCTGCGACAGCTTGCTCAATGCCGGCAGCCGCAGCCAAATTTAACCATACATAACTTTTCTCATTGTCAGGATTAACGCCTAGACCATTGTGATAGAGCAAGCCTAGTTCATATTGCGCAAGCGCGTGATTCTGCTCTGCTGCTGACGTAAACCACTTTGCAGCTTCTTCGAAATCTTGTAACGTTCCTTTTCCGGTCAAATAGAGTAAACCAAGTTGGTACTGCGCATCAGCACTACCTTTAATTGCTTTTTCAAGATAGAGATGAACGGTATAGAGGCGATTATCGTGTGAATTTGACACAAACGAACTAGATTTCGTGTTAGGAATTGTAGACTGATCTTGAGTTGTTTCCGATATTACTTTAACTTCATTCAGCATATGCGAATCAAGTTTTGGTCGGGGTTGAGTTTTTTTTGTTTCTGGAAGGGTGGCTCTGGCTAAATCACGATACTCATTGCTTGCGATAATCTCATCCGATGGAACCATTATCCAAGCTAAAGCAGTTAATAATAAGCCGCTACAAAAGAGTAGAACTGCTATAAGGTATGGATTTTTTTTCCAAAAGCGCGCCTTACAATCTCGGCAGCGTAATGGCACTAGGAACCAATTTAATGCGGTACGTTCCCCTGGCCTGAGACGAGATCTGTGAGCATGATCACTGCCGCATTCGGGACATTGATTATTCATGGTTGCGAGTATTTTTAGAAAAGATAATTTTTATATGGAAATCACTCGTCTAGCAAGACTTATTATTTCCAGAGCTTTTTAGGAAGGATGACTCTTGATTGCAAGTGATTGATAAATATTGTGAGAAATAAAGTGGCTCAACTTAGAAGCTTAATAAAAAAGAAAAGGCAGATTATTCTGTGCCAAGAAGCGCCAGGAATAAAATGCCCTCCTTATCCTAAAGCTTAGAGATAGCTATTATGACTTTGGCAAATCCTCTTTCCTGTTTATCAACTTGCCAAGCCGCTTAACTTACTTCCCAGGCTTGCCCGCACGCAATACCGGGTAGTACTGGGTAAACACATTGTCTTCAGCAGCATTTTCTTTGTGACAAGTATTGCAAGATTCATCAGTTTGTGGAGCGGCGCTCTTGCTTTCATAGCTCTCATAGCCGAAGTATGCCCAGTTGTTGGGTCGATCGGCAAAACGCTTCGAATCCTTTACTGTAGCAGCTATGCCAAGGTATTCACCCTGAAAGTAACCTTTGCCACTGGGTGCTTCTTTTGTGCCAACACTGACTAATTCCTTGACGATAATGGTGCCATCACGAAACTTCCCGGTTTGTTTCCAATGCGCCCAGCTTACGGGATCAATGTACACGTTATGAAATTCAGGAAATGCTGGGTTACCATCGTTCATATCTTTTGGTGTCACGGGTGAGCCGATGAAAATCCATTCACGATAATTTTTTGGAGTTAGCAGCTCTCCATCCTTGTTGAAATGAGCATATGTTTTATGCCCATCGTGCTCACCAGCAGCAACTGAAGTTGCTTGACCAACCAACAGACCTGATAGCAATAACGGCATTAAGCCAGCTAACAATGTTTTTTTAAACTGTGACATAATTAATCCTCCCTAAAGTAGTTAAATTAGAATGCCCAGAAAACAGTTACAAATAAAGACTGCCCTCTTTCTTTATGGTAGACAGAGCTGAGTCCCACGTCAAGGCAAGAATCTATTACGATAGACACAAAAGAAACAGATTATGCTTCTTGTTCAATGGGAAAATTTGATTTTGAGGCAGCCGCAAAACTCATCAGTCTAGCTGGAATGATGTGATCCTAAGGCTTGATGCACGGGACAAGGAGATCAAGGAAGTGTAGCAACGCACTGGAGGCAATCACCTTTAGAAGAAATCATCATTTACGACAAATTCCGAAGCTCGCAGTGCATGCTTTCTTGCAATCAATTGTAGTTGTATAAATCTGAGATTTGACAAAAGTCGATAAAAAAGCAAATCAGACTAATTCTCAGTAGATCGTATCGCCTTAAGATTTGCTTTAGCCTCCTCATTTCCTTGTGCTGCAGCTTTTTCGAACCATTCCACTGCTTTATTGATATCTTTTGGCACGCCTTCGCCTATAAGATGCATCACACCCAGGTTATTCTGAGCATCCACGTTGCCTTGCTCAGCAGCCTTAGTAAACCATTCTACTGCTTTGGCAGCATCCTGCTGGACGCCCTGGCCTTCTGCATACAGCAGACCTAGATTAAATTGGGCCCCCGCATGTCCTTGTTCAGCAGCACGATAAAACCATCCTGCAGCTGCCTCGAGATCATAATCCATAACTTTTCCCGTGGCATCCTTGGATATCGCCTCTCCAGAATAAAACAAAGCACCGAGAGCATTCTGAGCTTCAGCATCACCGGCTTCTGCATCCTGACGTAACTTCAGGAATCGTTCTTCAGGAGTTAAATTATCGTCTGCCATCGGCATGATTCTTTTCAGCAGATCAGCCTTTTGTTCCGGCGTTAATCCTTCTTGGAATATGGATGGTAATTCATTGAGCGGAGTGATTTCATCCGGTAACTTTTTCCAGGATCCGTCTGTCTCGGATTTCCCTGATGATGTTCCATCACCACATCCAGAAAGCATTAACAAAGCAAGCAATGTAAAAATACGCGTATTCATCAAGTAATTCCACTCTGCTTATTAGGCAGGCAAAAAATTAATGTAAATTATAACATTTTGATTGTATTACAGTCAGATATACTCACCAACCTCAAGATTAATAAGAAGTTGATAAGATCATTACCCAGATGCTAATGCTAATTAGCGCCCGCTTTCTGCAGAAGATCAATGGCACCCTTATGATCGTATTTTTTTGCCAGCAATAATGCGGTTGCACCATTTTCTGCCTCAGCATTAATTTCCGCACCTACAGCAAGTAGCGTCATTATTGCTCCCTGATGACCATTTTGTGCTGCCAGCATTAATGCAGTCGCACCATTTCTTGCTTTACTATTAACGTGGGCTTTTGCTTTCAGTAAATACTGAATCACAACTTGATTACCCATTTGTGATGCCAGCATGAGCGCGGTAACACCGTTATCTGTCGCCGCATTGACATCAGCATTCATTCCAAGTAATAAACGCACTACCTCCATATGGTTTCTTTGGGATGCCAGCATCAATGCGGTCATCCCATCATCATCGACCGCGTTTATATCCGCGCCAGCAGCAAGTAATGTTCCCACAACACCTGAACGATCATCTTGTGCCGCCAGCATGAGTACAGTTCGACCCCGCTCTGCCTTCAAATTTGCATTGACTCCCGAAGCAAGCAGAAGCTTGACGACACTTTCATGACCATTCTGCGCTGCCTTAACCAATGCCATCTCTCTATCGCGTATCTCGTGATTTTCCTCAGATTGAGCAAGCAATTTTTGAACCTGGGATAAGCTGCCGCGCGCAGCTGCATTGACCAGATCGCTATTTTCCAGGCTAGCCAATGCATGGGTTGAAAGATGCAATAATCCTATCAAAGCACATAAAGTATATAAGCTATTATTTGACCAGAGCATTTTTTGCTTCTCCTTCTCTATATTGTATTTATCCGACTCAGGAGTCGAGATCAGTTTTCTAGTATCCTCTGTCACCCACCCAAGAAATGACTTTTAATTTTCACTAATCGTAAACAGCCGCTGGTATTCCTTAATTGCAAAACGATCAGTCATGCCTGCGATGTAGTCAGCAATAGCCTGATGTCCATATTGAGAAAATTTAATCTGATATGCTACAGGAAGCAGTCGAATATCTGAGCTAAACGCATTGAATAACATTTTGATCGTATTTTGCGCTTTATTACTCATGCGTATTACCTGAAAATGCCGATAAAGATTCTCACGCAAAAAGCTTTTTAATTCCTGCTGTTCTTGATTTATTATTTCGCTGAATCCAATCAGGCATGGTGCTAATCGTACCGCATCCGGGTTGTCTAGGTGCATGTTTTCGATATTGATTCTACTTTGTAGCGTTAAATCTGTAACAAGACTATTAATCATGCCGCGAATTGTTTCATGAATTAAACGTCGACCGACAATATCAGGATAGTTTTTCTTCGCTTGGTGCAAATGTCTGGAAAATATTTCCACCTTCTCCAGTTGAACCAAGGTTATCAGGCCAGAACGCAATCCATCGTCCACGTCATGATTATTATACGCAATTTCATCGGCAAGATTGGCAAGCTGTGCTTCCAGGGAAGGTCTTTGGTTGATTAGAAAACGTGCTCCCACCTCCCCCAGCTTCTTGGCATTTTTCCTAGAAGCATGCTTGAGAATGCCTTCACGGGTTTCAAAGCATAAATTCAAGCCATCGAAAGCACCATAATGTTCTTCAAGCACATCAACTACTCTTAAAGACTGGAGATTATGTTCAAAGCCACCATATTCCCTCATGCAATCATTTAAAGTATCCTGCCCTGCGTGACCAAAAGGCGTGTGCCCTAAATCATGGGCTAGCGCTATCGCTTCAACCAAATCCTCATTTAGCTGTAAATTTCGCGCAATAGAACGCCCAATCTGGGCCACTTCCAAACTATGTGTCAAGCGTGTGCGAAACAAATCTCCTTCATGGTTGACGAACACTTGTGTTTTATACTCGAGCCGCCGGAACGCCGTTGAATGAATCACACGATCACGATCACGCTGAAATTCGCTTCGACCTGAAGGAGCTGCTTCTTTGATGAGGCGCCCGCGCGAATTGGCAGATGATACTGCGTAAGGTGCTAAATCACTCATTTGCCATGCAAGTTAGTAATGTCTCTATCAAGGCCGGCGCGGGTACATCATGACTCATTATCGCCTCACCAATATGCTTTAGCAGAATAAAACGCATTCTCCCTTCCTCTACTTTTTTATCAAGCTTCATCAAGCTCAAATAATCATGTGGAGAAAGCTTGGGCGCAACGATCGGCAGCCCTGCTATTTGAAATATTCTGCATATGCGCTCGAAATCACTTTCGCTGATAAACTCCAGCTGCTTTGACAGTTCTGCCGCCATGATAGTGCCAGCAGCAACTGCTTCCCCGTGGAGCCATACACCGTAGCCCATCGCGTTTTCAATTGCATGGCCAAAAGTATGCCCAAGATTGAGTAATGACCGCACGCCACCTTCATGCTCATCAGCGGCAACGATCTCCGCTTTAATCTCGCAACTGCGACGAATCGCTTTACCCAGAATGTCGGCATCGCGTGCAATCAGTCTGGCCATGTTTTGTTCCAACCATGTAAAAAAATGAGTATCGCGTATTAGACCGTATTTGATCACCTCAGCAATCCCGGCACGCAATTCTCTGTCAGGCAAGGTGTTAAGCGTTGCACTATCCGCCAACACCACTCGAGGCTGGTAGAAAGCACCTATCATATTTTTGCCAAGTGGATGGTTAATGCCTGTCTTGCCACCCACTGAAGAATCTACTTGCGCGAGTAATGTAGTAGGAATCTGGATAAAGGGTACGCTTCGTAAATAGGTCGCTGCCGCAAACCCTGTCAGATCACCGATTACCCCTCCTCCTAATGCAATGAGTGTGGTTTTTCGCTCACAGCGTCGTTCTAGCAAAGCATCAAAAATTAAATTTAATGTTTGCCAATTTTTATGATCTTCACCATCAGGCAGAATAATTGCATCCGAGATGACACTATGCCTCTCGAGTGCCGCACGCAGTCTATTCAGATAAAAAGGGGCCACAGTGGTATTGGTCACAATTGCAACCCGTTTTTGTGGCAAATGGGGCAATAACAAATCCATTCGCTCTAATATCCCATTACCAATGTAGATAGGATAGCTTCGATCCTGTTTGGCAGAAAATAATGCTACCTTAACAGTCTGTATCTCGCTCATATGAAGTAATTATTTTCAGAGAAAAAACTTGAACAACTGGAATTTATAATTTATTTGCTTGATAAGCTGCTACTGTATTTTTTTCCGATTTACCACCTCAGCCCGAATTTTCTTTAGTTTGAAGAAGAGCAATTTTCGGGCTAACCTCTGTACCAGTGAGCGCACCCCTTGTTTTCCGCTATCGATAATAATATGTGCCACCTCACGATACAAAGCATCGCGTTGTACATGCAACTCTGTTAATCTGAGATGCAGGTCCTCAGTCTGAAGTAACGGCCTGTTTTTATCAGAACGCGTTCTGCGTTGCAATTCATTCACAGACGCACTCAAATAAACTACGATACCATGCTGTCTTAGCAAGGCGCGGTTGTCAGCACTCAACACTGCTCCTCCACCGGTAGCCAGCACAATATTCTCTGCTTGTACTAGCGCTTGCAGAACCTCTGCTTCACGCCTACGGAACCCAGCTTCTCCTTCAATTTCAAAAATCAAAGGAATTTTGACGCCGGTACGCTGCTGAATTTCATGATCCGAATCGACAAATGTTTTACCCATGTAATTTGCCAGCATTTTACCAATAGTCGTTTTCCCGGCACCCATCATCCCTACAAGAATAACATTTCCCTGTAAAAACTTTACATCATGATTTTTTTTGGCTGTCTTGATTAATTGCATAGGAACCATTGTATCGGAAATATTTCCACCTACGCAGAGATTCCGGCAGTCCAGAAAAAATTCCCCCTATTTTTTATTTTTACAGATGAGTGATGCCGATTTCTAGCGAGCCAGGAAAAATAATGGAACAAAAACAAGCGCAACAAAAGCAGTCTTAGGTATGCTGAATTTCATGGAGTCTAAAGTTTCATAAAATATAGCTGATCTCATAAAAATGATTCAAAGTACATGGGCGGTAAAGAGCTACTTGATGGAGCATTCTTCCATTTAAAGCATGATTGATATCAGGAGTGCTGACTCCAAGCCCGTTTGGCGCGCTCGTACTGGTACGCGTCTGGATGATCCTTCACGTCCTGTGCCAGAATTTCAATGTTGATCTTGGTGGAAAGCTTGTTGCGGGTTGTCCTGGGATCAGGAGTCTTGATCCAGCGCGTCACGCTGGCTAACCTGGATATTGCACGCAGGGAAGTGATAATCCCATGATAATACTTTATAATTCAGTTGCCTGCGCTGAATAAAGAAAAGGGGTTGCCAGTGACAAAGTATACTCAGGAATCATTTAATTTTCCAGATATTAAAGAAGCGTACTGTTGAAGTAAATTTCCGGGGCGGAGATATTATTCTTATTGCCACACTGATCTTCACTACCTGGCCTTGACGATTTTTGCGCTCAAACGCAGAGACCAAACCCGCCTCCATCTGAGATCGGGGTAATCGTTCCGCCAACACCACAAAAAAATGTCGAAGGTCGATCATTTGATCGAGATGGGCACGGAGAAAGTCATCTGTGGCCATCTCCAGTTCCTTTGATTTCCCTCGGGTTCTGGGGCTGACATTATAAATTTAATCACCATTATAGTTGACTAGTTCAGTCGGGTATTATATAGTTGACAAAATTGATCAAGTATTACTTATAAACTTTAATTGTACTAAGGAATCTGGTATGAGACTGACAACGAAAGGACGATTCGCAGTGACAGCACTTTTGGATCTTGCGATGCAGCATAGTAACGGCCCCGTCACACTTGCCGATATCAGCCAGCGCCAAAAGATTTCACTGTCATATCTTGAGCAACTGTTTGCAAAATTACGCCAACGGGAACTCGTTGACAGTGTGCGTGGTCCCGGTGGCGGTTATTGCTTAGCCAAGAGTCTGGAGCAAGTATCTATCGCGGATATTATTCTTGCTGTCGACGAACCGATCGACAATACGCGATGTGGCGGCAAAGAGAATTGCCTGAATGATGGCAAGTGCATGACTCATGATCTATGGGCGGAGCTCAATGACATCATTTTCAATTATCTTGGTGGCGTAACATTAAAGCGGTTGGTTGATGAGCAAAAACAACGCGAGCAACAACGCGAGCAAGCTGTTGTCAAATTATACGATATGCGCGAAGCAGCATTTTAGTTTTACTAATTTTTATAGAGAAAAATCATGGCAATCACATTGACCGAGCGTGCAGCCAAACAAATCCAGCAGCAACTGGCAAAACGCGGTAAGGGATTAGCCTTACGGGTAGGTATAAAAAAATCCGGATGTTCCGGCTTTACTTATATTTTTGATTATGCTGATGAGATGCAAGAAAACGACCAACTCTTTGAGTCATATGACGCAAGAATCATTGTGAAACGCGATAATCTATCTTATTTTGATGGAGCGGAAATCGATTTCGTCAAAGAAGGTCTAAATAGCACGTTCAAATTTAATAATCCCAATATTGAGAATGCATGCGGCTGTGGTGAGAGCTTCAGTCTCAAATCATCTGAAGAGTCTAAGGAAAATATATAAAAATGAGTGCTGTACTACAAAATCTTGTAAACCAACCATACAAGCATGGCTTCGTCACAGAAATAGAATCTGATATTGCACCCAAAGGACTTAACGAGGAAATCATTCGATTGATCTCATCTAAAAAAAATGAGCCCGAATGGCTACTTGCATTCCGGTTGCAAGCTTATGAAAAATGGCTCGGTATGACGGAGCCACGATGGCAAAATGTCAAGTATCCAGAAATTGACTTTCAATCGATTAGTTATTACTCGGCACCCAAGCCAAAAAAGAAGCTAGCCAGCATGGATGAGGTAGATCCCGAGCTGCTGCGTACCTTTGAGAAGTTGGGCGTGCCTATGCATGAACGAGCAGCACTTGCAGGTGTGGCCGTCGATGTAATTTTTGATAGTGTATCTGTTGCAACGACTTATAAAGAAAAACTCGCCGAAGTGGGGATTATTTTTTGCTCGATTTCTGAAGCTGTGCACACTCGCCCAGAACTAGTTAAAAAATACCTTGGAACCGTCGTACCGACTGGCGACAATTTCTATGCAGCTCTTAATTCAGCAGTATTTACCGATGGTTCATTTTGCTTCATCCCCAAAGGGGTCAAATGCCCTATGGATTTGTCGACTTATTTTCGGATCAATACTGAAGGATCAGGGCAATTCGAACGCACGCTGATTATTGCTGAAGAAGGCGCTTCTGTTTCCTATCTTGAAGGATGTACCGCACCCCGATTTGATACCAATCAATTGCATGCTGCTGTCGTTGAACTGATTGCGCTGGATAATGCTGAAATCAAATACTCAACTGTCCAAAACTGGTATGCAGGTGATGAAAAAGGCGTAGGGGGTATTTATAATTTTGTTACTAAACGTGGCTTGGCAAAAGGAGTTAATTCACGTATTTCTTGGACTCAGGTCGAAACAGGCTCGGCGATTACCTGGAAATATCCTTCCTGCATTTTACGCGGCGACAATTCAGTTGGAGAATTCTATTCGGTTGCTGTCACCAACAACTATCAGCAAGCCGATACAGGCACAAAAATGATTCATATCGGAAGAAATACGCGCAGCACCATTGTCAGCAAAAGCATTTCAGCAGGACATTCCGATAGCAGCTACCGTGGATTAGTAAGAGTTGCACCTACGGCCGAGAATGCTCGTAATTACTCGCAATGTGATTCGATGCTCATTGGTGATCAATGCAGTGCCAATACCTTCCCTTATATTCAGGTTAACAACAATAGCGCTAAGGTCGAGCATGAAGCGTCCACATCAAAGATTGGCGAAGATCAGCTTTTCTATTTCTTACAGCGCGGTATTGGTGCTGAAGAGGCTGTATCAATGATTATCAATGGATTCTGTAAAGAGGTTTTTCAGCAGTTGCCCATGGAATTTGCGGTTGAAGCAACAAAACTACTCAGCTTTAAATTGGAAGGGAGTGTCGGATGATCAATCAGAACAGTAAAACACTCCTTGAAGTGCGTGGTTTACATGCAACTGTAAACGGCATTGAGATACTTAAAGGTGTCGATCTCACGGTTAAAAGTGGGGAAATACATGCAATCATGGGGCTTAATGGATCTGGCAAAAGCACATTTGCCAAAATCCTGGCCGGCCACCCTGCTTATGAAGTGACTGCGGGAACTATCATCTTTAACGATCAGAATTTGTTTGATCTTGAACCAGAAGAACGTGCCCGTGCCGGTGTATTTCTTGCATTTCAATATCCAATCGAGATACCAGGTGTCGCTAATAATCAATTCTTACGGTTAGCCTACAATACAGTTCAGTCTCAACGTGGCAAAGAAGAGCTTGATCCCCTCGAATTTGATGATTTTGTACGCGAGAAAATGAAATTACTCGAAATGAATCCAGATTTTCTGGATCGGAGTGTCAATGAAGGATTCTCGGGGGGGGAAAAGAAACGTAATGAGATTTTACAGATGGCCTTGCTCGAACCGAAGCTGGCTATTCTGGATGAAACAGACTCGGGGCTCGATATTGATGCCCTCAGGATTGTGGCCAATGGTGTGAACCAGCTCACCAATAAAGATAATGCAACCATTTTGGTTACGCATTACCAACGCTTGCTTGATTATATTGTGCCGGATTATGTACACGTGATGGAATCTGGACGGATCATTAAAACGAGTGATAAAGAGCTTGCAAGGGAACTGGAAACACATGGTTATGATTGGATAAACGCTGATAATCGCCGCAGTACGGTTGGGGTGCAACCATGAGTACAGGGGTCAACAATGGCTATCTCGATAACCTCGTCCGGTCATGGAAAAGACCGCCAGAAGCTTCATCCTGGTTTGGTCAGCTCCGTGCAAACGCTATGGACAGTGTCGGTACGCTCAGAATGCCGACGACCAAGGATGAAGAATGGCGTTTTACTGATATTTCGCCCCTAAGTCGTCTACCTTATCCAGCTGCCCATGCTGCACCAGAAATGCAACTATCGGATATCGAACATTGCTATCTCGAAGAAGCTGCCTGCCGACTGGTATTTGTAGATGGTCAATTTGCACCTGCGTTATCAAACATCGTTCACAATGCAGGTGTCATCATTGGCAATTTACCATCGCTCATGGCTGCTCATGGCAACACCATCGAGCGCTATCTTGGCCGACTGGCAGCATTCCAAAATGATGTTTTTACGGCGTTAAACACCGCCTTTCTGCACGATGGGGCTTGTATTATCATCCCGCAGCACGAAACAATAGCTACGCCTATTCATCTGCTATTCATAGCCAGGCAAAAAGAAGTGACCAACTATCCGCGATGCTTAGTGATCGCTGAATCTGGCAGTAATGCGACAATTGTCGAGGATTACATTTTTACTGAAGAAACTGCTTCTTATGTCACCAATTCAGTCACTGAAATGAATCTTGCCGATAGCGCGCATATCAACCATATCCGTGTACAGCGCGATAATCAGCAAGCTTTCCATATTGGAAATTGCACAGTATCCTTATCTCCTGCAAGTCAGTACCATTCCGTCAGTATAACGCTGGGCGCTTATATTTCTCGTTTTAACCTGAGTGTCACGTTGGCAGGCGAAGAGGCTGAATGTACTACTGATGGATTAGTGCTGATTTCTGGACAACAACTTGCCGATTCGCACACGATTATTGATCATGCGAAGCCACATGGCAAGAGCCGTCAGCTCCATAAGTGTATCGTCGATGGCATGGCGCATGGTGTATTTAATGGAAAAATCATGGTACGTCCACATGCCCAGTTAACGGACTCGTCACAATTAAGCCGCAATCTTCTACTGACTAATAAGGCTCGTGTCGACACCAAGCCACAACTTGAAATATTTGCTGACGATGTCAAATGTGCGCATGGCGCTACAGTAGGTCAACTCGACAAAGAAGAAATTTTCTATCTAAAGAGTCGTGGCCTTTCTGATTTGACCGCGCGTAATTTGCTAACTTATGCATTTGGCGGTGAGGTTATTGATCGTATCTCAATCTCTTCACTCAAAAGACAACTCGAAGAAATCGTACTTGCAAGAACACAGATATCCTGAAACATGAAAATTGTTGATGCTCTATTAAACACGAATACCTACCCAGCTTCAGGATTGGCAGCACAATATCGTGCCGATTTTCCTATCCTCAATCTCAAAGTAAACGATAAACCACTTGTTTATCTGGATAACGCCGCATCGAGTCAAATGCCTCAGCCGGTCATTGATCGTCTAGTGCGATATCAAACAACCCAGCATGCGAATATCCATCGTGCAGTGCACTACCTTTCTGAAGTAGCCACGCTGGAATATGAAACGGCACGACGTACACTGCAGTGCTTCGTCAATGCTCGTGAAGAAAGGGAAATCATCTTTACCAGTGGTACGACAGATGCCATTAATCTTGTTATGCATGGTTATGGCCGCAAATTTATCAAGAATGGCGATGAAATTATTCTGACGAACCTGGAACATCACTCAAATATCGTTCCATGGCAAATGCTAGCAGAAGAAAAAGGTGCGACAATCCGTGTCGTGCCTATCAATGATGCGGGTGAGTTATTAGTTGATGAATATGAGAAACTATTTAACTCAAAAACCCGTTTTGTTGCGATAACGCATGTATCAAACGCACTGGGCACAATCAATCCAATTAAAAATATGATTGCTTTCGCACACAAGCAAGGTGTACCGGTCTTGATAGATGGTGCACAAGCTGCTCCCCATCTAAAAATCGATGTTCAGGATCTTGATTGTGATTTCTATGCCTTCTCTGCTCACAAATTATGCGGTCCAACAGGAATCGGCATTCTCTATGGTAAAGCTGAGTTGCTGGAATCGATGCAGCCTTTTAAAGGAGGAGGTGATATGATTTCCTCGGTAACTTTTGAGAAAACAACCTATAACATCCTTCCGTATAAATTTGAGGCAGGCACTCCTCCTATTGCCGCCGCAATCGGCTTCGGTGCCGCAATAGATTACCTCTCAAAGATTGGGCTGGATGCAATCGCAGCTTATGAGCATGAACTGCTCAATTACGCAACTGAGCAGATTGAGACTATTCCCGGGGTTCATATTATTGGTCGTGCACGATCGAAAGTCGCTGTCTTATCATTTATCATTGATGGTGTTCACCCCCACGATGTGGGAACACTGCTTAATCAAGAAGGAATTGCCATACGCACGGGGCACCATTGTGCACAACCCATCATGCAGCGCTTCAGAATACCTGCTACATCACGTGCTTCATTTGCTTTTTATAATACCAAGAAAGAGATTGATGCCTTGGTAGCAAGTATTCATTCTGTACAAAAGGTTTTTTCATAATGAATCTAAAATCAATTTATCAGGAAGTTATTCTTGATCATAATCGTAAGCCACGTAACTATGGCACGCTTGACAATGCAAGCCACCACGCTGTAGGACACAATCCTCTTTGTGGTGATCGTATCGATCTTGCACTTTGTATGGAAGAGGAGCACATTGATCGTATTGCATTTCATGGAGAATCTTGTGCAATATGCAAAGCCTCCGCCTCAATGATGACAACTGCTGTCAAAGGAAAGTCACGAACAGAAGCAGAAACAGTGATTAAAGAATTTCGAGAGATGGTGATTGGTAATCTTGATCTTTCAGGGCCTCACCACTTGGGAAGGCTTGCTGTATTTGCTGGCGTACGTGATTTACCCACACGGGTCAAATGTGCAATTCTGCCGTGGCATACCTTGCAAGCCGCACTGAATTCTGTCGCTAGCATCTCAACCGAAACGGCCGATGATTCAATTCAGACTGCTAGGGGCCATGCCTAGCGAGGAAATGAATTATATAGAATAACAGCACCATACAAATAACTAAAACAAAATGCCAAAAATAGCTGAAATAGAAGGCACACCTAATCCAAATGCATTAAAGTTTGTTTTAAAAGAACCTCTCACTTGGGGTATAAGTCATTCATATGACAGCGCCGAGCAAGCAAAAGATGATCCATTAGCGTCAGCCTTATTCGAAATAGATCATGTTACCAACGTGTTTTATGTTGATCGGTGGATTACGATTACTCAGGATGGCGAGGCTGACTGGCAAGATCTCGCACGTGCTGTTGCCGATCCAATCCGGGCTGCACCCGCGGCTAACGTACAATCTGCCGAGGCAGTAGCAGAAGCTAATGAAATATTGGCTGGTTTGAGTCCGGAAGATCAGCAGCGGCTTGAGCGCATCAATATATTGCTAGATGAGGAAGTGCGTCCCTACTTACAAAATGATGGTGGAGATCTTCATATACTAGGGCTTGAAGGAAATGTTCTAAAGATCCATTATCAAGGTGCATGCGGTACTTGCCCCAGTTCCATTTCCGGAACACTCAGAGGTATTGAGCGGCTTCTGAGAACAATAGAGCCAGATATTGAACTTATTTCTGCATAAGATATCTTTTCTCCGCCTCTCCCTAAAATCATAAGAAACCTATTTATGAAAGATGCAGTACATACCAATCCATTGCTTCTTTGAGTCCTCGATCAATACGGTGCGTTGGTTCGTAACCCAGTAATTCGCGCGCTTTTGAAATATCCGCTTGGGAATGGCGAACATCCCCCTTGCGAAAAGTAACATAGGTAGGTTGGTGATCGTGTAAATGCGGAAATTTATCGATAAGTAATTCACGCATCATCGTGTAAAGCTGGTTTAGACTGGTACGCTCATTGAGTGCGATATTATAGACTTGATTGATTGCTTTGGACTCATTGGTCAATGCAGCCAGTAAATTAGCTTGAATCACATTTTCAATAAAACAAAAATCTCGGCTAGTTTCACCATCACCATTAACACGAAGTTCTTTATTTCTGATCAATGCAGCAATCCATTGGGGAATCACTGCTGCATAAGCCCCGTTGGGATCTTGTCTTGGACCAAAGATATTAAAATAACGGAGCCCTATTGATTGGGTGTCATAACAGCGGTTGAATACGTCAGCATAGAGTTCATTTACATATTTAGTCACTGCGTAGGGGGAGAGTGGTTGACCAATAACCGACTCCACTTTGGGTAGATTGGGATGATCACCATACGTGGAACTCGACGCAGCATAAACAAAACGTTTAATGCCTGTATCACGTGAAGCCACTAACATATTTAGAAAACCTGAAATATTATTTTCATTGGATAGAATCGGATTTTCAATTGAACGTGGCACCGATCCCAAGGCGGCATGATGCAAAATAAAATCGATGTCCCTGCAAGCCTCCAGGCAGTCTTGCAAACAACGAATATCTCCCTGAATGAACTTGAAATTTAGCCAGGCACTTTGTCCCACAGCTGCCTTTATCTGATCAAGATTATGCTGATAGCCCGTTGAGAAATTATCTAATCCAACTACTTTCTGATTTAGCCTGAGCAAGGCTTCTAGTAAATTGGAACCAATAAAGCCAGCAACACCTGTAACGAGCCAGTGGTATGAATTATTCTTTAGAGCTTGCTGAAGTTGCTGATAATTTGTCATATTTAATAATAGCGTATGACATCTGGTGTCATAAAAAATTAGAGCCGCCAGACACTTAATCCTGCCTTGCGTAATAGATTTTCATCAAACTGAGATTTAACATCGATAAAACAACCATACTCCACAATTTTCGATTGAATCTCGCTCAATGGCTTCTGGATAAAATTCTGATGCGATACTGCAACAATCATCGCATGGGCTTGCGGCAAACTTTCCCATGACTGAAGCTCAACATCATATTCGTGTTGCGCATCCTTCGTATCAGCTACCGGATCATGAACAAATACCTCAACCCCATAATCACGGAGCTCGGAAATTACATCGGCTACTTTAGAATTTCTCAGATCAGGGCAGTTTTCCTTGAAAGTCAATCCAAGCACAATAACCTTAGCTCCCTTCACATTAAAGCCTGCCTTGATGATTTGCTTAATTGTCTGTTCTGCAACGAATTTAGCCATATTGTCATTGATACGACGACCTGCCAAAATCACCTGGGGCATATACCCCATCATCTCAGCTTTGTGCGTAAGGTAGTAAGGATCGACACCTATACAATGCCCTCCTACTAGACCTGGCCTGAAAGGAAGGAAGTTCCACTTGGTTCCTGCTGCCCGAAGAATTTCCAACGTATCGATTCCCAGCTTGTCAAAAATAATCGCGAGTTCATTCATCAGTGCGATATTGAGATCACGTTGCGTGTTTTCGATTACTTTGGCAGCTTCAGCAACCTTGATACTGGACGCACGATAAACACCCGCAATGACCACCGACTCATAAAGTTCCGCAATTTTCTCCAAGGTATTAGGAGTATCTCCAGAAACAACCTTAGTAATTGTCGTAAGCGTACGCTGTTTATCTCCCGGATTGATACGCTCTGGCGAATATCCTACAAAAAAACCTTTCTTCCATTGCTTTCCAGAAAACTTTTCCAGAACAGGGATACATACCTCTTCTGTTGCTCCTGGATAGACCGTAGATTCATAAATGATTGTTGCGCCTTGTTTCATGTTTTTTCCGACAGTTTCGCTTGCGCTCACGAGTGCGGAAAAATCGGGCTGATGAGCAAGGTCAACTGGTGTCGGGACCGCAATGATAATATAGTCTGCTTGAGATAGTTTTGCTGGATCAGAAGTAACTACCAATTGACCGGCAGCCTGAAAATCTGACGCTAAAACTTCACCTGTTGGGTCAGTATGACGTTTGTAGTTTTCGATCTTTCTTGCAGAAAGATCAAACCCGATAGTATGTCGCTTTTTTCCAAACTCAACAGCAAGCGGCAATCCCACATATCCCAATCCGACAACAGCTACTGTACTCATAGATATTCCTTTTTACATATATCCTCAATATTTATACCGGAACTGAAAAAGCGTTCAATCAAAATTGAAAGCTTTTTTCATTGAAAGCTACCCGCCAATCATCAGATAGATGATAGAAGAGTATCATGCCAGATGCTGGGGCTAGTTTGTATCAGCATATTAAATAGCCGTTAATTTAATGAATTCAATTTCTATTAAGGTATGTTATAACTAACATATGAGAGTGAATCATGCATCAATCAGAATCAATCCACCGATAAAGTATTTCCAAGAGCAGTGACCAAATGGCATTAAGGAGTTAATGGAAAATGAATACCTTGTATAAAAGTACCACAAAAAAGAAATTAACAACAATTCTTGTTTCAACCGCTCTTATCATAATGGCCGTTACTGCGTGCGGAAAAACTAAAGATATTGAAACACTTATTGCAGAAGCGAAGCAATATCAGCAAAAAGGGGATGACAAAGCAGCGATTATCCAATTAAAAAATGTATTGCAGCGGAATCCAGATAACCAAGAAGCGCGTTATCTTTTGGGTACGCTATACATCCAAACCGGTGATGCACAATCTGCCGAGAAAGAACTGAGTAGAGCAATGAGTCTAGGAATGGATCCTGTCGAGGTGCTCCCTGAATTAGGCCAGGCCCTACTAAGCCTTGGCCAGTTCCAACAGCTGCTGGATAAAACTGAAACGCTTCCTGAAAACATCAATTTTGCGGAAATATTAACATTACGTGGAAATGCTTCTCTTGCCCTAGGAAAAGCTGAAGATGCAAAAGCATTATTCGAAGAAGCGCTCAAAGACAAACCCGAGTTTCCCGATGCTCTCATTGGTCTTGCGAAATTTTCATTGGTAAAAAGAGATATCGAATCAGCCATGCGCTATGCGGAACGAGCAATTACTAGTAATCCTGGAAATAGCGATGCTTGGTTTTTTAAAGGTGATCTTCTTCGCGCAAGTGGTAAAGTCGATATGGCCTTAGGCGCCTACGACCAAGCAATCAAATTAAAACCTGATCATGTTGCTGCTCATATCAACCGCGCCTCTATTGCAATTGAAACAAGGAAATTTGATGCTGCCCGGGCGGATTTGGAAGCAGCGCGCAAAATAGCACCTGGAAATCTGTATATAGTCTATACCCAAGCATTGCTTGATTTCAGTGAAGGCAAACATGCTGCCGCTTTAGAGGCTGCTCAGAAAATAATGAGCGCAGTTCCTAATCATATGCCCAGCGTGTTACTGGCCGGTGCGGCCCAATTTTCATTGGGATCATTATTGCAAGCTGAACAATATGTCAAACAATACCTAAAGGCAAATCCAAATAATCTTTATGCCATAAAACTGATGGCATCCATTCTACTGAAAAACCGTCAAGCAAAACAGGCAATAGAAGTATTGACTCCGGCGCTAAATGCAATTCAGCAAGATCCCCAATTGCTCGCTTTAGCCGGAGAAAGCTATATGCAGGTCCGAGACTTTATCAAAGCAACTGAATATTTTGAAAAAGCAAATTCCCTTGTACCTGATAATGCAGCACTTCATACAGCCTTAGCCATGAGCAAGCTAGGACAGGGTGACAGAAAGAACGCAATTATGGAACTCGAAGCTGCAGTCGATCTAGATGCCCAATCTCCCCGGGCAGGTGTTCTGTTAGTTATGGCCCATCTCCAAGCGGGTGAATCCGACAAAGCGCTATTGGCAGTTCAAGATCTTGAGAAAGAGCAGCCTGACAATCCTCTTTTCCACAATCTGAAGGGCGGCATCTATCTTAGTAAAAAAGATTTGAGCAAAGCGCGCGCTAGTTTTGATAAAGCGCTTTCGTTGCAGCCGGATTATTTTCCAGCAATTTCAAACCTTGCCAGGCTTGACCTGCAAGAGAATAAACCTGATGTTGCCAAGAAACGCTTTGAGGATATTCTGAAAAAAGACAAGAAACATATCCAAGCCATGAACGGGCTGGCAGATATCGCGCTTTTGCAAGGGAAAAACAGTGAGGCAACAAGCTGGTTGGAACGCGCTAGCAATGAAAATCCAGATGAACTTCGGCCTGCTTTGCAGTTGGGGGCGCATTATTTACGCATCGGTGAAAATAAAAAATCACTTGATCTTGCCAAAAAGCTCCAAGGATCCCACTCTGAAAACCTGAGCATTATAGAATTACTAGCCCAAGCTCAGTTAGCTAATGACAACAAGGCCGCCGCTTTAGAGAATTACCAAAAACTGGCGGCCAGATTGCCTGATTCTGCGGTTGCACAATTTCGCTTAGCTTCCGTTTATGAAGCGATGCATAACTCAAAAGCAGCCTCAGACGCTCTAAAAAAAGCGTTGACCTTGAAGCCAGATTATTTGGAAGCAAAATTGGCGCAAGCCAGACTTGAGGCTCAAAACAACAACTTGGAAAAGGCCCTCAAAATTTCGAAGGAGATTCAGAAGCAACACGCAAACTCACCGGCTAGTTATGAGCTGGAAGGCGATTTATTAATGAGGCAAAAAAAACCTGCACAGGCATTGAGTGCATACGAAAAGGCGTTTTCCCTCAACGAGAACAGTCAATTAATAATCAAGCTGCATGCGGCGCTTAGTCAGAGCGGCAAGGAAAAGCAAGCAGATAGTCGCATAGCCAAATGGTTAGAAGAAAATCCAACCGACTCATCTACTCGCCTCTATCTTGCTGGGATTTATCTTGCAAGAAAACAATACGATTCAGCCATCAAGCAATATCATGCTATTCTGGAGGAACGCCCTAATGATGTGCCAACATTGAATAATCTGGCTTGGGCCTACCAGCAAAAGAAAGAACCTGCAGCAATTGAATATGCCGAAAAAGCTTATCAGCAGGCACCGGACAGTCCTGCAATATTAGATACGCTTGGATGGATACTTGTTGAACAAGGTAAAGCTGATCGGGCATTACCCCTCTTGCAGAAGGCTACTTCCCTCGCACCAGATACTATTGTAATTCGTTATCATTTTGCAGTTGGGTTGCTCAAATCTGGAGATAAAACAAATGCACGCAAGGAACTTGAGCAATTATTGGCCACCGGAAAATCTTTTCCAGAGATTGATGATGTGAAAAAATTGTTGAAAGAATTATAATTTGGCACTTGCCATCCTCCTTAATGCTTAGATGTTTAATCTTAGAATGCGTGGATTCAAATTCGAAGTGTAACTTTTGATAGCCGCTGGGTGTAACTTCTCGTCATTCCCAAGAATATCTTATGCGGGGTTCTAAATCCAAGCACTTGGTGAGGCCGGTGATGGAGGCGATTGACTGTCCACTGTATAGCCTAACCAGTCAAGAATGGTTCAGAATGTATAGGACTTGAAGAGCATATCAACGACGGCATATGACGGCAATGATGTTGACTTCAAGCAGGCCGACGGTTGCAGCAGTCCCCTGATACAAGGCGGCGATTTTGTCCTGGAAGATGCGCCGTGCGCTTTCGTCCGCTTGGGGTGCATCAGAGTTTTTTTATAGGTTACCCCAAGCTTCCTGAGTGCCAGAAAAATAGCGTTCTACGCCACGCCAATGCTAAACTGATCTGCTATCTCGGCTATCGTAAGTCCTTCCTTTGCTCGCACAGATAAATCTTGGCGCCTGAATCCAATGAATATGCTATCTTTACATTGCAATCAAACTTATCTGGTTGCGCTATATCTATTGTTTTCTAATGCTATTATCTCTAAATGAAGGATGGTGCGACGGTAAGCCAGGTAGTATGGACAATACGGTAAGGAGAGTCCCGCAAAGCAATTTTTGCTTTAGAATTGGAGTTATATGCGGTTTCTAAAACAAGAGCAAGAGGTAGTTAATTAATGAAGACTAATCAGGAAGTTGGGAAAATTCTGGCGCCAGAGCTCCAGACAGTGAGTTGGCTCAATACCCCTCACCCTATTACACTTACTTCGTTGCGAGGTAAGGTTGTCTTGTTGCATGCTTTTCAGATGTTATGCCCGGGTTGCGTGCAAGTTGGTATTCCTCAGACGCAACGGATATTCGAAGAATTTAATCCAGATCAAGTTGCCGTGATTGGCCTCCATACGGTCTTTGAGCATCATTCAGTTATGGGTCGTGAAGCACTTGAGGTATTTGCCTATGAGTATCGATTACGTTTTCCGATCGGGATCGATAAACCGAGCGATCAGCACGTCATTCCGCATACCATGATGACCTATCAGATGCAAGGTACACCCACGACTATTTTAATTGATAAAACCGGTCATCTGCGTTTGCACAAATTTGGTCATGTCAATGATTTGATATTGGGCGTGTCCATAGGGACATTGCTGGCGGAAGAGGTTGACGAAACAGGACTCGTGGAATCTGCTCCTCAAAGTAAACAGAGCGGTGCTGAATCCGCGAGTTGCGGTCCAGATGGCTGCCCAGTTTAACTATATATAAGCTCTGAAAATTAACATGTATCTTTCCATTTGCGAATTTCTGTAAAAACACTGATGGGATCTGACAGTGTCTTGCCGGAATGCTGGTTAGCAGCGTGAATGATGTCTGGTTGAGTACATCGCAAAAAAGGATTGGTTGCTTTTTCGATGGTTAACGTTGAGGGAAGCGTGGGGATATTATGCTTTCTTTGCGTTTCTATTTCGTTCGCGCGTTGTGCTAGGACTGGATTATCGGCATCGACCATCTTTGCAAAGCGAACATTGGACAGTGTGTATTCATGAGTGCAGTAAACAAGGGTTTCGTCAGGCAGATTGGCTAGTTTCTGTAATGAAGTATACATCTGTCGTGCGGTGCCTTCAAAAATGCGTCCGCAGCCACAGGCAAACAGGGTGTCGCCACAAAATAACGATTTTCCGCCATAATATGCAATATGTCCTGCCGTATGGCCGGGTATGTCCAGTACGGCAAGATCAAGTGATAGCTCGGCTAAGTGGAGAATATCTCCCTCTCTGAGACCGTGTGTCAGGCCGGGAATATTTTCAGTTGCAGGGCCATACACTGGTATAGTAAATGCTTGCAATAAGGTGACAATGCCTGCGGTATGATCGTGATGATGATGCGTGCTGAGAATGGCGATGGGTTGCAATTTCTGCTGCTGGAGATAGGTTAGCACAGGTGTTGCGCTTCCCGGATCGACAATGGCAGCGTAATGCTGATTATGAATTACCCAGATATAGTTGTCTTTGAAGGCGTGAACGGGGTAAATATTGAGCATGGTGTTTCTCTCGGTTTATTTAGTTAGAGTATATATTTGTAATGAGATTGAACGCTAACAATATCATGACTCTCTCCACGCAAGCGCAGGGTATGCAGCAATGGTTTGCAACCTCACTCGGTCAATATCTGCTGACAGAGGAGCAGAGCTATTTTGATCAAGCAGTGATCAATATTTTTGGCTATAACGCTTTGCAAATCGGGTTTCCCCAGTTTAATTTTTTGCGCGTTAATCGCATCCCTTTTCAGTTCCGCCTGGGCATCAATCATGGAGCATCCTTCCATGCGTTACCTGATTTTCTGCCAATCGAGAGTGGCAGCATGGATCTGGTTTTGTTGCCGCATGTACTGGAGTTTAATTCTAATCCACATCAGATTCTTCGCGAAGTGCACCGCGTTTTAATGCCGGAGGGCCATGTTGTAATCAGTGGTTTTAATCCATTCAGTCTTTGGGGCGCGCGCCAGTATTTGAAGGCAGCGAAAAATGAATTTCCGTGGTGTGGTCGATTTATCGCGTTATCTCGGCTCAAGGATTGGTTGAAACTGCTTGATTTCGAGATTGCCGGAGGGCGTCTTGGCTGCTATGTTCCTCCCTTTAGTAAGGAAAGGTGGATAAAGCGTTTTCATTTTATGGAGGCTGCGGGGGATCGTTGGTGGCCGATTTCGGGTGGTGTTTATTTCTTGCAGGCGATCAAGCAAATCCATGGTATGCGTATTATTAAACCTTGCTGGGAAAATAGCTTGGCTAACAAAAGAAAGGTTGCTCCGGTGACGCAGAAATTCAAAGACACTGTGGAGTGAATATACTCACAGCCTAGTTGTTAATCTTCAAATAAAAATACAAATCAGGGATGAATATGCAAGACGCTACATGCGTGGTGGAGATTTTTACTGATGGTGCCTGCAAGGGCAATCCTGGTATTGGTGGCTGGGGGGTTTTGCTAAAATACCAGGGAGAGGCGCAGGAATTATTTGGCGGTGAAGAAAGAACTACCAATAACCGGATGGAATTGCTCGCGGCAATTCGTGCATTGCAGGCATTAGCATCGCTGCCTGTTTTAGGGGAATCTTGCAAAATACAGCTTCATACTGATTCCCAGTATGTGCAGAAAGGAATCAGTGAGTGGATACACGGCTGGAAAAGGAAAGGATGGCGCACGGCTGACAGGAAGCCAGTGAAGAATGAAGAATTATGGCGAGAGCTTGATCAATTGGCGCAGCAATATCAAATTGAATGGTTCTGGGTACGGGGGCATGCTGGTCATGACGGTAATGAGCGGGCAGATGAGCTGGCTAATCGGGGAGTAGAATCGGTGATCCCAGGAAAGAGTAACTTAGGTGATAAGGTAAGCGATTAATGCGGCAAATTTTCCTGGATACGGAGACAACCGGTTTAGATCCTAAATTAGGTCACCGTATTGTTGAAATAGCAGCGATTGAAATGTGCAACCGGCAATTGACGGGCCGTCATTTTCATTACTACCTGAATCCTGAGCGGGAAAGTGATGCGAGCGCACTACAGATCCATGGTCTTACTACAGAGTTCTTGCAAGACAAACATAGATTTCGTGATATTTGTAAAGCCTTTCTAGAGTTCATCGAGGATGCGGAACTTCTTATTCATAATGCGCCATTTGATGTAGGATTTCTCGATCATGAGTTAGGGCTGCTCAGGTTGCAATCTCTGAAAAATTACTGTACCGAGATTACGGATACCCTTGTTCTCGCCAAAGAGATGCATCCAGGTAAACGAAATAACCTGGATGCATTGTGCGAGCGCTATCAGATTGATCATTCGAGGCGCACCTTGCATGGCGCATTACTGGATGCGGAACTTTTGGCGGAAGTCTATTTGGCTATGACCAGAGGGCAAGAAAGTTTGTTGATGGAATTGGATATCGCGCCATTATCAATCGATACAGCAGTCAATGTGGAAAACCTGCATTTGACTGTACTGCCTGCCAGTGAGCAAGAGCTTGAGTTACACGTGCGACAACTTGAGCATATTGATAAAGAGAGTAAAGGAAAGTGCTTGTGGAAGCATGTGAAATTCAGTTCATAGTATGGAGTGGCATATATCATATTCCTTTTCATACTTTTTTATAAAATTGTTAAGTGCCGGCTTTTATTCGCAGAGCCTTGGTTGCAAGTGTTCTGCCCAAATCCCAAACTGCAGCCGGACCGCGGTGCGCATCACTGACAACGCTTTTTACTGCGTTTACGATCCACTTAATATCAGACTCGGTAAGAATGAGTGGCGGAATAAATTTGACGATATTCATGCCGCGGCCCGCTACCTGGGATAGAATGCGATGCCGGGCAAACAACGGGACAGTAATCATTTGTGAAAACAATCCCTTGTTAGCTGCCTCCAGAATTTTCCAGGACATTTTTAGAGGGAAGCTTCTCGGTTCAGTAAATTCTAAGGCAATCATCATGCCTTTTCCCCGGACTTCCTTCAGGCATTCATATTCTCCGGCAAGGGGTTGCAGTGCTTCGAGAATTGCTTGCCCAGATTGAGCAGATTTTTGGATTAGATTTTCTGATTCCAGTACTTCGAGGGTGGCTAACCCGGCTGCCATGGCAAGATTATTTTTTCCAAAGGTGCTGCCATGAACGACAGCTCGATCCATGCGATTGAAAACACGATCAAAAATCCATTCCTTGCAGGCCAGTGCGCCGATGGGAACAAATCCTCCTGACAGCGCTTTTGCCATGCAGAGAATATCCGGAACGACTGACCAGTGTTCTACGGCCCACCATTTGCCGGTGCGTCCTAGTCCTGTTTGTACTTCATCTGCTATAAATAATGCACCATAACGACGGGTCAGCTCAGCGGCTTCTGGTAAGTAATGATCATCCGGTACCCATACGCCATGCCCTTGTATTGGTTCGGTAATAAAGGCAGCGACATCTTTTTGGGAGAGCGCTTCTTCTAGAGCAGCCAGGTCTCCGAATGGAATCTCAATAAAATCTGGTAAAAGCGGGCCAAATCCTTGCTTGTAATGGGGATCTCCAGTGGCGGAAAGTGAGCCGAGGCTGAGGCCGTGATAACCTCCCTGGCAGTAAATAATTTTCGATTTGCCTGTTGCATAACGGCTAAATTTAATTGCAGCTTCGATCGTTTCAGTTCCAGAGTTGGCAAAGAAAACGCGCTCTAAACCTTCTGGACTAATGGCCACCAGCTTTTCGGCGAGTAACCCGGATAACAACGATACATCCAGTTGTACAAGATTAGGGAGATCTGCACTGAGAACATCTTTAAGCACCTGGACGATTTTCGGGTGATTGCGTCCGAGCGCAAAGACACCGAAACCACTCAGCAAATCAAGGTAGCGATTGCCTCGATCGTCAAAAAGATAGGCCCCTTCAGCTTTTACATAATGGCGATCAAAGCCTATTGTTTTGAGTACTTTCACCATCTGGCTATTGAGATAATGATCGTGTAAAGCGAAATTCTCTTTGCCGCGTTGCTGAATGAGTTCCTGAATATTCATAAACCAGGCTCCGTGACAAGGTTGCATGTGAAAAGTTGAAAAAACATGTTTGAATCTTGTGGGATCAGGGGGGATTTTTCTAATTTAGAGACCTTATTGCTGGTATTTAAACTGAAGGTGGCAATGATGGGAAAAGTACCATGAATGTGTTTGATATTCAGATAATAAGGTTAAGGAGAATGCGGGGGCTAGGGCAGTTCATTTTGAGCGACTAGGAATGGTTTCTTTTGAAAATCATGACATTATCCTTGCCTAATCCTTGGGCTGTCAATACCGAAGTAGGGTGAGTTGATTGAATAGGGGGCGCATGATTATTTGGTTATTCATAACATCTTGTCTTAAGCGCTCTTTTTCAGAATCTGTACATATATTTTTTGTTAGAATACCCCTTTATTTTGATCTGTTAATTTTGTGGAGTATTGAATGGCTGTTGAAAGAACGTTGTCTATTATTAAGCCGGATGCAGTTGCAAAAAATGTCATTGGCCAGATTTATTCGAGATTTGAGGGAGCGGGGTTAAGAATTATCGCCGCGCGTATGATGCAGCTATCCCGAATTGAGGCCGAGACTTTCTATGCGGTTCATCAAGGACGTCCTTTTTTCAATGATCTGGTGAAGTTTATGACTTCTGGACCTGTCATGATTCAGGTGCTTGAAGGAGAGGATGCTATCAGAAAGAACCGTGAATTGATGGGGGCAACAGACCCACAGAAAGCTGAAACAGGAACTATCCGTGCTGATTTCGCAGAAAATATTGATGCGAATGCGGTGCATGGCTCCGATGCGCCTGAAACTGCAGCAGTGGAGATCGCCTGCTTTTTTCCTGCTTTAGATATTTATTCACGCTAAAAAAAATAGTTTATAGCCAGGGTAACTTGGTATGAATGTGGCAATTAATTTACTTGATCTTGATTCGGCCAGTCTTGCGCGTTTCTGTACAGATATTGGAGAAAAACCCTATCGTGCAAAGCAGTTGTTGCGCTGGATACATCAATTAGGCATGTCAGATTTTGCTGAGATGAGTGATTTGGCAAAAGCGTTTCGGGAAAAGCTTGCTGCGCTTGCCATTATTCAATCACCCGAAGTTATCAATGATTATATCGCTGCGGATGGCACTCGGAAATGGCTATTATCAACAGGGGGCGGCAATGCTGTAGAAATGGTTTTCATTCCTGAAGTTAATCGTGGCACGCTTTGTATCTCTAGTCAGGTGGGGTGCGCGCTGGCATGCAGTTTCTGTTCGACTGGCAAGCAAGGTTTTAATCGTAATCTAACGGTTGCGGAGATCATTGGTCAGTTGTGGTGGGCAAATAGGGTGCTTAAAACTGAAAGCGATCACGAAGCTTGTTTTTCCCCAAAAAATCTTATCAATGAGAGAACGCATGATCCGAAAAAAAATACGGATCGGGCGATCAGCAATGTCGTGCTGATGGGTATGGGTGAACCATTAGCCAATTTTGAAAATGTCGTGGTGGCGCTGGATTTGATGCTCGATGATGGCGCTTATGGATTATCTAGGCGGAGAGTAACAGTCAGTACTTCCGGTCTGGTGCCCGCCATGGATCGATTGCGCGAGCGCTGCCCCGTTGCTTTGGCAGTTTCTTTGCATGCACCTAATGATACATTGCGTGATCAATTGGTGCCAATTAACAAGAAGTATCCAATCAAGATGTTGTTGGCTGCATGTGAGCGTTATCTTCAAGCTGCGCCTAGAGACTTCATTACATTCGAATACGTCATGCTTAACGGCGTAAATGACAGCGTGGAGCATGCGCATGAGTTGGTGCGACTGGTAAAAAGAATTCCCTGTAAGCTGAATCTGATTCCGTTTAATTCCTTTTCTGGATCGGGTTACAAGCGTTCATCATCGGAAGCGATTCGAGTTTTTCGCGATGTGTTGATGCAAGCAGATATCATGACCACAGTGCGTAAAACACGAGGCGATGATATTGATGCAGCTTGTGGTCAATTGGCTGGACAGGTGTTGGATAAGACCCGGCGAACAAATCGTGGCATGGCAAGGGTGGCAGAGTGAAAAAGGTGCTGGCTGGTTTGCTGGGGGTATTTATGGTCACTGGATGCATGCAACCACCCGTTAAAGAGACAGCGCAGGTTTCGGAAGAAGCAAGAAAGCGGGCGCAACAAAGTGCAAAAATTCATACGGAGCTAGCCGGACAATATTACAGTCGTGGTCGGTACAGAGTGGCAATAGAAGAAGCCGAAATCGCATTACGGACAAATCCAAATTATGCGCCGGCCTATAATGTACTCGGATTAGTATATATGGACTTGCGCGAAGATGAGCGTGCACGATGGAATTTTGAGCATGCGCTCAGAATTGCGCCTAACGACCCTGACAGCCACAATAATTTTGGCTGGTTTCTTTGTCAGCGCCAGCCTGATCAGATAGATCTGGCAGTGGACCATTTTATGAGTGCAATAAAAGAGCCGCTTTACGAAATGCCTGAAAAAACATACTCGAATGCAGGAATTTGTGTGCTCAAACGTAATGAATTCGAACGCGCTAAAGTATTCTTCCAGAAAGCCTTGGTCATTCGTCCCAGCTATCCTTTTGCGGTACTTGGGTTAATTGAGATCGATTTCAAACGTGGTAATCTCAAAGCGGCTAAATCAGCCATTACTTCCTATATGCAGGCTTATCCACTTACGCCGGAAAGTTTATGGTTGGCCATTCAAATTGAGCATGCAATCGGAGATTATCAGGCTGAGACCAGCTATGCTTCTCAATTGCAAAGGCGTTTTCCTGATTCCAGTGAGGCGATGGCGCTGCGTGAAGGGAGATTAAATCATGAATGATAGTGACGAAAATGGACAAAAAGCGTTTGCCCCCCATTTGGAAGAAGCAGTTTCAGTTTCTTCTGATGACGGCATTCATGAAGACACACTTGTTCAGATTGATGCGCGTGAGACTGGTATTGAAGCATCCGCGAAGGAGCTTGCTGATCATGGAACAAGTACAGGAGAACAGTTTAATACAGTAATTGGATACGGGCAGCGGTTACGTGCTGAAAGACTGAAGCGCGGCTTGAGTGTAGGCGAGGTGGCAAGGCGATTACGATTGTCAATACAACAAGTAAATGCGCTTGAGGAAGAAGATTACAGTAAGCTTCCTTCTGGCACATTCTTACGGGGATTTGTTCGTAATTATGGCAACTTGCTACAACTTGACACTAATTCATTGCTTCGCTTGTTGACTCAATCCGCTCCCCTGATTGCTCATCAAGGTTCTGTAAGGCAGGTAAAAATGACTCCGCTGGTTTCGCCGAAACGAGCCGGCAGCACGCGCGGAGTATTGCTTTCGGCCACGGTTTTAATTCTGGCTTTACTGGGTTACGGTGTGTATCAGAGTGGAGACAGAGGGCAAGAGTCGGTTATCGAGCATGATATTGATGCAAATGCTTCGTTTGATTCGCAAGCAGAAAATGGTCAGGTCACAATGGAATTATTGCTGCCACAGGCACCTCCAGTTCCTTCGCGCAGCATGAGCGGCATGGGGCCATCAGAGAAGAATTCGTCAGGTATCGTGCCTGCTCCGGCCATGTCGACGGTGGCCGAACCTGATGTAGCCGAGGTGATTGAGAGTAACGAGAAAATACTGCATTTCATTTTTTCCAAGGAATCATGGGTGGAGATAAAGGATAGCAATAGAAAAGTGATTTTTGTCAAAACGAATGCTAAAGGTACGGAGCAGGTGATAAAAGGGATACCGCCTTTATATTTAGTGATTGGTAATGCTGCAGGCGTAAATCTTACCTATAATGGCAAGCCGGTTGATCTGACTCCCTATACCCGGAAAAACGATGATGTGGCTCGTTTTTCGCTCGAATAAATTTCTTGTTTTGTTCATCAAATTTTAGTTCTTTTTCAGGCTTTATAGAATAATGTCTCAAAATAATATTTCTTTACCCAGGCGCAGAAGTGTTGGTGTCCGCGTAGATTCAATCATGATCGGTGGTAATGCGCCTGTCGTTGTGCAATCGATGACTAATACTGATACAGCAGATGAAGTGGCTACCGCCATACAGGTTGCGCAATTAGCGCGTGCTGGTTCAGAGCTGGTACGGATTACAGTCAATACTGCGGAAGCAGCCAGTGCAGTGCCAGCGATTCGTGCAAGATTGGATGATATGGGCTGTCATGTGCCGCTGGTTGGTGATTTTCATTTTAATGGCCACAAATTACTGACTGCCTATCCTGAGTGCGCCAGGGCATTAGCCAAGTACCGTATCAATCCAGGTAATGTAGGTCATGGCAAGAAGCGTGACGAGCAGTTTGCCACGTTGATCGAAACCGCATGTAAATACGATAAGCCAGTACGCATCGGTGTCAATTGGGGAAGTTTGGATCCGGAAATGCTGGCGCGCGTGATGGATGAGAATGCCAGATCGGCTGCGCCGATGGATGCAGGTTATGTAATGCGCAAGGCGCTCATTACTTCTGCCTTGGAGAGCGCAGCCAAAGCGGAGGAGCTTGGGCTTCCCCGAGATCACATCGTATTGTCTTGCAAGGTAAGCGGTGTGCAAGATTTGATAGCGGTCTATCGTGAGTTGGCGGCGCAGTGTGATTACGCGTTGCACCTAGGGTTGACAGAAGCAGGCATGGGATCGAAAGGAATCGTGGCATCGACTGCGGCATTGGCAGTGCTGCTGTTTGAAGGAATTGGCGATACCATACGCATCTCACTGACGCCTGAACCGGGAGGAGACCGCACGCGCGAAGTTATCGTGGCGCAGGAAATCTTGCAGACTATGGGTTTGCGGGCATTTGTTCCACTGGTAGCAGCTTGTCCAGGTTGCGGGCGGACGACCAGCACTTATTTTCAGGAGTTGGCAGAAAGTATCCAAGCCTATGTGCGTGAGCAAATGGTTACCTGGCGCGAGCAATACGATGGTGTAGAAAACATGACGCTGGCGGTGATGGGATGCGTGGTCAATGGTCCGGGGGAAAGTAAGCATGCCAACATTGGTATTAGCTTGCCTGGCTCAGGAGAAAATCCCGTGGCGCCGGTTTATGTGGATGGCCAAAAAACGGTTACCCTGAAGGGAGACAACATCGCGGTCGAATTTCGTCACATCGTTGATGAATATGTACGCACCAAATATCAAAGAAAATCAATCCATGTCTAATGTGATTCAGGCTATTCGCGGGATGAATGATATCCTGCCGGATGAAGCGCATCGTTGGGAGTTTTTCGAGGATACCGTGCGTACCTGGCTAGCCAGTTATGGTTACCGTAATATTCGCACTCCCATCGTCGAACAGACTGATTTATTCATACGCTCGATTGGCGTGGTGACTGATATTGTCGAAAAGGAGATGTACACGTTTGTGGACCATCTTAATGGGGACAGTCTGACACTGCGTCCGGAAGGAACGGCTTCCTGCGTGCGTGCCGTACTTGAGCATAATCTGCTTTATGCAGGGCCACAGAGATTGTATTACTATGGACCGATGTTTCGGCATGAGCGTCCGCAAAAGGGGCGGTACCGGCAATTCCATCAAGTTGGCGTGGAGGCGCTGGGATATGCGGGCGCTGATATCGATGCAGAGCTGATCATCATGTGCGCGCGGCTTTGGCGTCAACTGGGTATTTCAGGTGTGCGCCTGGAAATTGGCACACTCGGCAGCACCGAATCACGTGCCATTTATCGGGCGAGGCTCACCAGGTATTTTGAACAGCACCAGGATGAGCTGGACGAGGATGCCCGCCGCCGCCTGCATAGCAATCCATTGCGTATCTTGGATAGCAAGAATCCACTTATGCGTGAGATCCTGCTGGGGGCACCTCGGTTATTGGATGATCTGGATGAGGAATCACTAAGGCATTTTGAAGCATTGCAGCAAGTGCTGCACGATCAGGGTGTTGATTTTGAAATTAATCTCCAGCTTGTGAGGGGATTGGATTATTACAATCGTACCGTATTCGAGTGGGTGACCGATAAGCTGGGCGCCCAAGGGACGATATGTGCGGGAGGGCGCTATGATGGATTAATCGCGCAAATGGGGGGAAAGCCAGCGCCCGCCTGTGGGTTTGCGATGGGAATCGAACGAATCCTTGCTTTGATAGGCGAAAGTGAAATTCCAAGCCCTGCCGTCGATATTTATGTCGTTCATCAGGGAGAGATTGCTGCGAATTTTTCATGGAAGGCAGTAGAATGGCTTCGTAATGAAGGGCTAAGCGTTATTCTGCATTGTGGTGGCGGAAGTTTTAAATCACAAATGAAGAAAGCAGATGCCAGTGGTGCTCGTTTTGCTGTCATTATTGGTGATGATGAGGCAAAAGAAGGGGAAGTAAGCATCAAGCCATTACGTGAGGCAGCTGAGCAGGTGAGAGTGGGGTTGGCGGAAGCGGGTTCACTACTCAAACGAATTTAATAGTTAATTATCTAGGCGGATCAAGAGAAATGGCAGCTTATAATCCGGAAGAGCAGGAAAAAATAGAAGGGCTAAAAGCCTGGTGGGCAGCACATGGTAGTACGATGACTATCATTGTAACGACCCTGATTGCAACGATCATCGGAACGCAGACATGGAATTTTTATAAAAAACAGCAAACACAGCAAGCTGCTGACTTATTTGCTGTATTGCAACAGCAAGTTGAGAAAAATAGTAACCCTGGGAAGATTAATGATGCTGCACATTTGTTGATGGAGGGCTTTCCTGCTAGCGGGTATGCTTCACGCGCAGCCCTAATTGCGGCGCATGCAAATATCAATGCTGGTGAGATACAGGGGGCCAAAAGTAAATTGCAGTGGATTCTGGATGTGAGTAAGGAGCCAGAGATAAAGGATATTGCGCGATTACGCCTCGCCGGAATATTGTTAGATGAAAAAAAATATGATGAAGCGCTGAGTTTGTTGAATGCTCAACATGGAGAATCTTTTACAGGACTCTATGTTGATTTGAAGGGGGATATCCTGACTGCATCGGGGAAAATAGCTGAAGCGCGTATAGCTTATCAACAGGCAATCGATAAATTGGGTGGCGGTAGAAGCGCCTATCAGAATATTGTCCAGATGAAGCTGGATGCTTTGAGAGAGACCAAGCAGTAGGTGATCATCAATTTTTGCCTGGAGTATCTTTTGTCGCCTAAAGTAGGAGGCTCCTTTTTACGACGCCTCATATTATCCGTCGTGTCGATTTTACTGACTGGTTGCGCCAGCATGGGCGATCTGGGGATTAGTAATTTTGTTGATCTGTTGAGCAATAAAGATGAAGTTGAGGTTAATGAGGAAGAGATTGCGGTATTAAAAGCGCTGCCTCAGATACCGATATTGTGGCAGCTTGGCATGAATAAGAGCGAGGTAACCGTATTCTCTCCCATTTATGAGAATGGTGCAGTATACGCGGCTGATGCAAAAGGACAGCTGGTTCGTCTTGATCCTGCTACTGGAAAAGAGATCTGGCAGGTAGAGACTGAGCATAAGTTATCAGGGGGAGTGGGTGCGGGTCATGGAATGATCCTGATCGGAACGTTTAAGGGTGAAGTGCTTGCGTTTGACGAAATGGGCAATGAGCGCTGGAAAGCACGCGTGACCAGCGAAGTATTAAGCCCACCCCAAGTCGATAGTGGTATTGTTATTGCACGGAGCGGCGATGGCAGGATTTTTGGATTAGATGCGGCTGATGGTAAACGTAAATGGGTTTATCAAGGACCTACCCCTGCATTGACGATGAGGAATTTTTCCAGCGTATTAGTTTATCGAGGTGCTGTATTTGCTGGACTAGCGGGCGGCAAGCTGATAGCCATGAGTTTGGTAAATGGTAATGTAGGTTGGGAGGCGACTGTTTCACAACCGCGTGGAGTTACCGAGCTGGAGCGTATGACGGATATTGCTGGTCTACCCGTTATTGATGATCAACAAGTTTGTGCCGTAGCTTATAATGGGCGTATTGCCTGCTTTGAGATCGCGGATGGCAATCAGATTTGGGCAAGAGATGCATCTAGCAATGTTGGTCTTACTATGGATAGCAGCAATGTCTATGTAAGTGAAGATCGTGGTGCTGTCGTTGCTTATGACAAAAGAAGTGGCGCCATGATGTGGAAGCAGGCTAAACTGGGTAGTCGTAAATTATCGGCACCCTTGGTTGTTCGTGGCGCGCTCTTGGCAGTGGGTGATGCAGAAGGTAACGTCTCGCTACTCAGGCGCCATGATGGCAGTCTAGTGGCACGAGCTGCCACGGATGGCGGTGCTATTTTGAGCCGTCCGGAGTATATTCCTGATGGGTTTGTCGTGCAAACCTCAAAGGGTGGGATTTATGCTTTTGCTGCACAGTAACGGTTGCTGGTAATCCCCTCTTCATATTAGATGCCAGAGACGCTTTCTTCCAGTAATGGGTGAGGGCATGCATTTTTTCAGCCATTATCATTTCCTATAATCATGAAACCTACGCTTGTGCTGGTTGGGCGACCCAATGTCGGTAAATCAACACTGTTTAATCGTCTCACGCGCAGTCGTGATGCCATCGTGGCAGATATTCCAGGGTTAACCCGTGATCGGCATTATGGTCATGGCAAGATAGGCGATAAGCCTTATATCGTTGTAGATACGGGTGGGTTTGAACCTGTTGTAAAGTCGGGCGTGCTGCATGCGATGGCGAAGCAGACATTACAGGCAGTCGATGAAGCGGATATTGTTTTGTTTGTGGTTGATGGCCGGCAAGGATTGACGCCGCATGACAAAATTATTGGGGAGCATCTGCGTCAAACAGGTCGCAAGATTCTGCTGGTCGTGAATAAGACAGAAGGAATGAGTACCGCTCTCGTCACTTCGGAGTTTTATGAACTCGGTCTAGGTGAACCCTGTGCAATTTCAGCTATTCATGGCGATCATGTGGGTGAGCTGGTCGAATCGGCTTTGGCCGGTTTTCTGCCTCAGTCAGAAGAAATTGAGGAGAGAGCGGAAAAATATCCCAAAATTGCTATTGTCGGACGACCTAACGTAGGCAAGTCCACGCTGATTAATACGTTGTTGGGCGAAGAGCGTGTCATTGCATTTGATCAGCCGGGTACGACCCGTGACAGTATTTATATTGATTTTGAGTATCATCAGCATCATTACACTTTAATCGACACAGCGGGTTTGCGTCGTCGTGGCAAGGTATTCGAGACGATCGAGAAATTTTCAGTCATTAAAACACTGCAGGCCATCGAGGATGCAAATGTGGTAGTCCTGGTTCTTGACGCAAGAAATGATATTTCTGACCAGGATGCGCATATCGCCGGATTTATTCTGGAAGCGGGCAAAGCATTGGTCATCGCTATAAATAAGTGGGATGGTTTGGATGATTATCAACGAGACGCAGTCAAACGGGAGATAGCACGAAAATTCGTGTTTCTTGATTTTGCCAAATATCACTACATTTCTGCGCTACAGGGAAGTGGCATAAAAGGATTATTTCCATCGATTAATGCCGCTTATGCCGCTGCGATGGCGCATTTGCCCACACCTAAGCTGACACGTGCTTTACTGGCGGCTGTCGCAAAACAATCTCCTCCACGGGGAGGGATGTCTCGTCCCAAATTGCGCTATGCTCACCAGGGAGGCTCCAACCCTCCCTTAATCATTGTTCATGGCAGTATGCTGGATCATGTACCAGAAACTTATCGCCGCTACCTGGAAAATACATTTCGTGAAACTTTCCGGCTGGAAGGTACGCCGTTACGCGTAGAATTCAGGACAGGCCATAATCCCTACGCCAATAAAAAACCTGCGCCACTGACCGAAGAAGAAGCCCGGCGTGCGCATAATCGCCGTCGCCGAAACAGAAAGAAATATGGTCGATGAGGTTTTTTGCTATCAGAAAGATCCAAACCTGGAAGTGCACAGATTAAAGGTCTGCCGTCTGTTGCAGAACCCAATCGTGAAGGGTGACATAATCTGTTTTTCCAGTGCCCAGAACAGGCATTTCATTGATCACTAGAATGGTTTTGGGGAGACTCAACTCTCCAATTCCCTGTTCCTGAACATGGCTAATCAAGTCGTCTCGATTGGCAGTGGGATTGGTCGTAATGAGAATCAACCGTTCTCCTTTTTTTGTATCGGGAATCTGCACCACGGCATGAGTATAAGCGGGCCAGAGTTTGCTGACATATTCTTCTACCGCAGCCAAGGAAACCATTTCACCTCCGATTTTGGCGAAACGCTTGGCGCGACCTTTAATAAATATATAGCCTTCATTATCTATTTCGACGATATCGCCTGTGTCATACCAGCCATTAAGCAGTGGCGTGACCTGGCCGGGCGAGTCGATCAGATAATACCCTTTCATGACATTAGGAGCGGAGACTAGTAACTTTCCGCCATTTTTAATACCCGGAACCTTTTCCAACTGGTAGCTAATTCCCGGCAGCATGCGACCTACCGATCCTGCCCGGTTGTGCATGGGGGTATTGATACTCAGGATGGGCGCTGTTTCGGTAGCGCCATATCCTTCGAAAATACGGACGCCGAAATTTTCTGACCATGTTCTGCGCGTACTTTCCCTTAATTTTTCTGCACCTGCGAATACATATCGAAGACTGTAAAAATCATAGGGATTAGCATGACGTGCATAGCCAGCCAGAAAGGTATCGGTGCCAAATAAAAGCGTAGCGTTGGTGTCATATACCAGTTCTGGGATAGCCCGATAATGCAGTGGTGAAGCATAAAAAAATGTTTTTATTCCGGATAAGACGGGTAAGAGCATGCCGCCTGTTAGACCAAATGAATGAAAAACTGGTAGCGCATTGAATACGATATCCGTTGGACCAAAATCGATAAGGGATGATACCTGGAAGCGGTTCGCCTGTAAGTTGGTGTGACTCAGTACTACGCCTTTAGGAGCCCCTTCAGAGCCAGAAGTAAATAAAACCACTGCCGGAGCATTGGGATCCTGTGAGGGGCTGGTGACGCGATAAGTAAGCTGCGGCAGCAATCCGGCTAAGAATCCTGCGAATTTGTTCCACCAGTGAAGGTGTTTGTGAATATCTTCCAGGTAAATTAGCGCAACATGTTGCGCTTGCAGCCCATCGATCATTTCAGTGAGTTTCCCAGCCTCGATGAACTGTCTGGATGTGATGACTGATTTGATTTGTGCCAGTTGACATGCGTCCATCAGATTTTTTTTGCTGGTGGAGAAATTTAACATGGCGGGGGTGCGGCCAAAGGCTTGTAAGGCAAAGAAACTGATCAGCGTGCCAGTCATGTTCGGCAATAGCACTCCCACGTTTTCTCCTGCCCGCGTAAGCTTTCGCAGATTGTTTCCTAGAATAAAACTGCGGGTGATTAACTGAGAGTAGGTCAATGTCATGCGTTTGATATCTTCAGCGACGATATGTTTTTTGCCATGAATGGTGGTTGCATCCAGAAGGGACTGAAATAAGGTTTGCTTGAGCTCATTGCTTTGAAACATCATGGTTGTCATGATGTCGTAAAGCTTGATTCCGGCTAGACGTCTTCGTTGCTTTCCGTGGATTTGCGGTGGCAGATCAAATGATTCAGGTGGCATGCAGGTAAGGGTGATTTTGGGGAACCAGCGAATCCGAACTTTACCTTTCAGTCTGGAGAAAGGGGTGTATTGAGCACCTGAAATTCTGATCGGGAGGAGTAGCGCGCCAGATTTATCGGCAATGATGGCAGGACCCTCATAAACTTTCATAAGTGATCCGGTTAGTGTCAGCCTGCCCTCTGGAAAAATGACGACTCTCTGACCACTCTTTACTTTATTAATCAATAGCCGGGTAGACATCGGGTTAGCAGGGTCGATTGTAACGGTATCGGCCAGGAATAGAAATGGCCGAATCCACCATCGTCGTGCGATGTGTGTATTGATGGCAAAACACAGTGGCTCAGGGATGCCAATGCTTAGCAGGATGGCATCCAGGAATGATAGGTGATTGGCAATGATGATCGTTTTTTTTCCTGCTTTCTGATAGTTTTCCAGTCCTTTGACTTCCAGCCGGTAGAAAGTATGAAAAATACCTTGCAGAATCGATCTGACCAATGCTTGCGGCAACAGGCTAGCGATGTAGATTGCCACGAGACCATTCAGAATTGCAATGGTAAGAAAAACCTCCGTGACAGTGAAATCGCCGGCCAGCATCAAGCCGATGCCTAAGGCTGATACCGTCATGAATAATGCATTCATGATGTTATTGCCAGCAATGACACGTGATAGGTGAGAAGTTTCTGAGTAATGCTGAACAATGGCATAAAGTGGGACAACATAAATGCCGCCACAAATGGAAATAGCCAGGAGATCCAGCAGGATATGCCAATGTGCAAGTGAATTCAGAAAAGCGACTGCGCCGATTAGTTCGCCTTCTCCTGAAGGAAGGATATTTTTACTGGCAAAAAACAAATCGATCGTAAAAATGGTCATGCTCAGTATACTCAGTGGCGTATATGTTGCCGCAATTTCACTTTTCAGTAACTTATTGCAAAACAGTGAGCCAATGCCAATGCCGATGGAAAAAACGACTAGAAATAGCGTGACAATTTGTTCATTGCCGCCAATGACCTCTTTCGCAAAAACAGGAAGCTGAGATAAAAAGGTTGCACCAAACAGCCAGAACCATGAGATTCCCAGTATTGAGCGGAATAGGATGGTGTTCTGACGGATATGCTGCAGGATGGCATCTGTCTCGTATAACAGGTTATAGCCGACTTTAATCTCAGGTGATGCCAACTTGGCTGGTGGAATAAATAGGCTGAATAACCAACCAGCGAGTGCGGTGATGATGACCAATATCGAAATAACGGCGGTGCCATTGTCGGCCAGAATGAGCAGGCCTCCTAGCATTGTGCCGGACAGTATCGATAAGAACGTGCCTGCTTCAATCAGAGCATTGCCGCCAATTAACTCATGCTCATGAAGGTGGTCTGGCAGAATGCCATATTTGAGTGGTCCAAAAAATGCTGATTGGGCTCCCATTAAAAATAGAATGCACAGTAAAAAGGTTGCATTTCCTAGAAAGAAGCCTAATGCTGCGCCGCTCATTAACGGGATTTCTATGAACTTGATGATCCTGATCAGCTTTGCTTTGTCCCATTTATCAGCAATTTGGCCTGCGGTGGCAGAAAAAAGAAAAAAAGGCAGAATGAAGATGCCGGCTGCAAGGGTCACCATGATTTGTGGACTGAGGCCTGCGCTATCCATTGCTGAATAAGTTATCAGAATGACGAGTGCATTCTTGAAAGCGTTGTCATTCAGTGCGCCCAGGAATTGGGTGAGGAAAAGGGGCAGAAAACGTTTAGTGGTAAGCAGGTGCCATTGATTCTGGTCCATGGAAATACGCCTGTGATAATAAGGGAAATAAAGCGAGCTTAGTTTCTCACAACATGATTCATCTTAAAACCTGAGAGAGAAAATAGGAGAGTGTTGGTGGATAGAAACAGCTATTTCTGACCTAAAAAGATAGTGTGTAGTGACTCGCTTTGAAAATATGTTGCCATGTTTTTGGGAGTCGGTTTTATCTCTATTTCAAACTTTTTAATTATTATTTTTTATCAATCGGTTAATTGATAAGAATGTTTCATTTTCTCAAATAGTTTGTGAAGAATTTAATAGGCTAGTACAATAGGCCAGCCATAATCCATACCTTACTACTATAGGTAGTATAGTAGTGTAGCAAGGGCAGCAAAGTTGCCCTTACTATTTTTATAAATAAACATAAACCTACGTGCCAGTGCTTACAGTCGATAGTGAAAATTTGAGTCCTGCTTTCCAAAAGGATTTTTCCGAGAATTCCTTGGCGTTGAGTTCGCCATATGCTCAATATAAAGTGATTCGCCGCAACGGCGCAGTGGTTGCATTCGAGCCTAGCAAAATTTCTGTTGCGATGACCAAGGCATTTATCGCGGTGGAAGGCGGGCAAGGCGCTGCCTCTGCACGCGTGCGTGAGGTGGTGGCGCGACTGACTCAGGATGTGGTGAGTGCGCTGACGCGGCGCCAGCCCGAAGGAGGCACCTTTCACATTGAGGACATCCAGGATCAGGTAGAGCTGGCGTTGATGCGTTCGGGCGAGCACGATGTGGCGCGTTCCTATGTGCTTTATCGCGAGGAACGGGCGCGTGAGCGAGCAAAACAGCAAGAAAAGCTGGTTGCCGAGAAACAGGTCCACGTTCTGCATGTGGTGGAAAGTGGCCACAGAATTCCTCTGGATGTTGCGCGCCTGACAATGCTGGTGGATGCGGCTTGTGTCGATCTTGGCGAGGCGGTGAATAGCGCATTGATTCTTAAATCAACGCTAAAAGATTTATATGACGGAGTGCCAGCGGAAGAGGTAAGGAAATCGATTATTCTATCAGCGCGTTCATTGATAGAAAAAGACCCGGCGTATAGTTACGTTACGGCAAGGTTATTACTACATACTATCCGCTTTGAGGTGCTAGGAGAGGATGTGACACATGACGAGATGAAATCTCGTTATGCTGAATATTTTCCAGGTTTTATCAAACAGGGTATCGAGGCTGGATTATTGGATGAGCGTCTGGCCCAGTTTAACTTGAGCCGTTTGGCAGAGGTACTGGACGCAGATCGTGATATGCAGTTTGGTTATCTTGGCTTGCAGACCCTCTATGATCGTTATTTTCTCCATGTCAACGAAAAACGTATCGAGCTGCCGCAGGCCTTTTTCATGCGGATAGCCATGGGGCTGGCACTCAATGAAATTGATCGTGAGACGCGCACCATCGAGTTCTATCAGGTGCTATCCAAATTTGATTTCATGAGCTCGACGCCGACATTATTTAATTCAGGTACGTGCCGTCCGCAGCTGTCTTCCTGTTATCTGACCACTGTACCGGATAGTCTGGATAGTATCTATGAAGCGATTAAGGAGAACGCCTTGCTTTCAAAGTTTGCGGGCGGATTGGGTAATGACTGGACGCCCGTACGGGCAATGGGATCCCGTATCAAGGGAACCAATGGTAAATCACAAGGTGTTGTTCCTTTTCTCAAAGTCGTGTCTGATACCGCTGTAGCGGTTAATCAGGGTGGTAAACGTAAGGGAGCAGTATGCGCTTATCTGGAGTGCTGGCATCTTGATGTCGAAGAGTTTCTGGAACTTCGCAAAAATACCGGCGATGATCGTCGCCGTACGCATGATATGAATACGGCAATCTGGGTGCCCGATCTATTCATGAAGCGGGTAATGGAGGGAGAGGACTGGACGCTGTTTTCACCCTCTGATGCGCCGGATCTCCATGATAAGTATGGCAAGATATTTGAGCAAGCTTATCTCGCGTACGAGAAAAAAGCGGCGGAGGGTGAGATTGCCCTGCATAGGAAGATTCCTGCTCAGCAATTGTGGCGGAAAATGCTGACCATGTTGTTCGAGACAGGGCATCCATGGATCACTTTCAAGGATCCCTGCAACATACGCTCACCCCAGAATCATGTCGGAGTGGTGCATAGCTCCAATCTCTGCACTGAAATCACCTTGAATACCAACGAGCAGGAGATCGCTGTCTGCAATCTGGGATCGATCAACTTACCGGCGCACGTCAATGATGGCAAGTTGGATATGGATAAGCTCAAGCGTACGATCAGCACGGCGATGCGCATGCTTGATAATGTGATCGATATCAATTTCTATGCCGTTGCCAAAGCACGTAATGCCAATCTGAGGCACCGGCCAGTTGGGCTTGGCATTATGGGATTCCAGGACTGTTTATATAAGCTGGGTATTCCCTATTCTTCAGAAGAAGCGGTGGAGTTTGCAGATCGATCAATGGAGGCGATTGCGTACTATGCTTATTGGTCTTCCACCGAATTAGCAGAAGAACGTGGCTGTTACGCTTCCTATCGTGGCAGCTTGTGGGATCGCGGCATTTTGCCACAGGATACCCTTGAGTTATTGCGCGAAGAGCGCGGCAATTTTGTTGAGGTGGATACGTCGGCTACGCTGCCATGGGACAAGCTTCGTGCGCGCATCAAGAAGCACGGCATGAGAAATTCAAATTGTCTAGCCATTGCGCCTACTGCGACGATTTCAAATATTGTCGGGATTTCAGCGAGTATTGAGCCCACTTATCAGAATCTTTACGTTAAGTCTAATTTGTCTGGAGAGTTTACCATCGCCAATAAATGGCTAGTGAATGATCTGAAGCAACGCGATCTATGGGATGAGGTGATGATTGCTGATCTAAAGTATTACGATGGTGCGATCGGCAAAATTGACAGAATACCTGCAAGCATTCGGGACATGTATGCGACTGCATTCGAAATGGATCCTCGCTGGCTGGTTGAGGCGGCAGCGAGACGGCAGAAATGGATTGATCAGGCGCAGTCTCTCAATATCTATATGGCAGGTGTTTCTGGAAAGAAGCTTGATGAGCTTTATAAGCTTGCCTGGTTGCGGGGGCTCAAGACAACCTACTATTTGCGCTCGCTAGGCGCAACGACAGCAGAAAAGTCTACGGTATATACCGGCGCACTCAATGCCGTGCCGGCTAGCGGCGGCGTGACTTCGGCAAGCGCCCAGCAAATGACAACAGAAATCAAGTATTGCGCAATTGATGACCCGGGATGTGAGTCATGCCAATGATAATTAACGTATGTATGGATGCAACTATATAAGAATAAGGAGTAGCGATAATGTTGACATTTGATGATGAGTCCCTGCAACCAGAGAGCGCCCGGGAGAAAGAACTATTGAGCAGAATGTTAGATGATTCGATCTTGTATTCTCCTACTGCAAACAGCACAACAATGGATAGCGCTCATATTGATACATCGAATGAGAATCCAATGGAGGATGCCTATCGTCGCATCTCTGTGGAGGATAAACGCATCATCAATTGCAAGGCGGATGTCAATCAACTGGTTCCGTTCAAATATAAATGGGCATGGGAGAAATATCTGTCAGCTTGCGCCAATCACTGGATGCCTCAGGAAATCAATATGAGCCGTGATATCGCGCTTTGGAAAGATCCTAATGGATTGACCGAAGATGAGCGTCGTCTGGTCAAGCGTAATCTTGGTTTTTTTGTAACGGCCGATTCATTGGCTGCAAATAATATTGTGCTCGGTACTTATCGCCACATTACCAATCCGGAATGTCGTCAATATCTTTTGCGCCAGGCTTTCGAGGAAGCCATTCATACTCATGCCTATCAATATATCGTTGAATCACTCGGCTTGAATGAAGGTGAGATTTTTAATGCTTATCATGAGATCGAATCAATTCGTGATAAGGATGAATTTCTGATTCCTTTCATCGATACCTTGACGGATCCAAAATTTAAAACAGGCACATTGGAATCTGATCAGCAATTACTAAAAAGTTTGATTGTATTTGCATGCATTATGGAAGGATTGTTTTTCTATGTGGGATTTACGCAGATTCTGGCGCTGGGAAGGCAAAATAAAATGACGGGGGCTGCCGAACAGTATCAGTATATTTTGCGTGATGAGTCCATGCACTGTAACTTCGGTATTGATGTCATCAATCAGATTAAGCTGGAAAATCCTCATCTCTGGACAAGAGAGTTTCGTGAAGAAATTAGCGCTTTGATGCAGAAAGCTGTCGAACTCGAATATCGCTATGCTGAAGATACGATGCCACGTGGCGTATTGGGCTTGAATGCATCAATGTTTAAGGAATATTTACGCTTTATTGCAAATCGCCGCTGTCATCAAATTGGTCTCGATATTCTGTTTCCAGACGCAAGCAATCCATTTCCCTGGATGTCGGAAATGATTGATCTAAAGAAAGAAAAGAATTTCTTTGAGACACGTGTCATTGAATACCAGACAGGTGGTGTATTGAGTTGGGATTAGTGTTAACAGAAAAAACCCTTTATATTTTCTGGATCGTTTTTTTAAGGTTCAATACCCTATCAGGTAGGGGTTCATTAACAATTTAGGAGTAAGCGCGAAAGCAATGATGTAGCAACTTGTCTGCAGAGTATAACGGTGATGTTATCTGACTAATAGTCGACGTAGGTCGGATCGTATGTCATGCAGGCATGATCGAGTCTGAGTTTTCAGAGATATCGGTCATTTTGAAAATTAAGGATGCAACACACTCATGCTAGAAACAAAAAACATACCTAGTCTGATATTAGCACTTGTAGTCAGTATGATATTGGTTTTCTTACCAACAACTACGGCAGAAGCACAAGAAACTTTAGAGAATAATAGAAGCCGCTCTGCCTCAGGAATAAAGGGAACTTCTGCCAGTTCAAGCAAGCATTTAGATGATTTATGGGAGCGTATACGCAGTGGCTTTGCCGTTGCTGGCATGCGCAGCCAGGAAGTGCGCCATATTGAAAATCATTTTACGCGTCATCAAAAATATATTGATCGTATCGTTGAGCGAAGCAGGCGCTATTTATTTCATATTGTGGAAGAAGTGGAGCGGCGTGGCATGCCTACTGAAATCGCGCTTATTCCTATCGTGGAAAGCGCTTTTGATCCAGCAGCCTATTCTCAACGCCATGCTTCGGGTCTTTGGCAGCTTATTCCTTCTACCGGTAAGGCATTCGGCCTTGAACAAAACTGGTGGCATGATGAGCGTCGCGATGTTGTTGCGGCGACACGAGCCGCCCTGGATTATCTGCAGAAGCTTTATAAAATGTTTGGTGATTGGAAATTGACGCTGGCTGCATACAACTGTGGGGAAGGCGTGTTAAAAAGATCCATTGATGGAAATCATAAGGAGAATGAAGTTATTAATTTTCGCGATCTTGAGTTGCCCAATGAAACAAAAAATCATGTTGCGAAACTGATTGCCGTAAGGAATATTATTGCTAATCCAGAAAATTTCGGTGTCAAGCTTAAACCTCTTCCTAACCGACCTTATTTCAAGCAGGTTGAAATTACTCAACATATCGATGTGAAGCTGGCAGCCGAGCTTGCGGGAGTGCCGGAAAAAGAATTTACTGCACTCAATCCGGCATACCATAGGCCTATTATCAGAATTGATGATTCACCTCGTACGCTTTTGTTACCGGTCAATAAGGCAAAAACCTTCATAGCCAATCTTGAGAATTACGACGAATCGCTTGTTTCATGGCGTGTTTATAAGGTAAAGGAAGGAGAAACAATCGAAGACTTATCCAGTAGATACGCGATTAATGTGGATGAGCTTGCAGAAATCAATGGTATTTCTGTAAATCATGCCTTGAGAAAGAGGCAAATTTTATTAGTGCCTCGTAACAAAAACAGAATTAGAGTCAGGGAAAACGATTATCTGGCACAAGATAACAATAAGCATAACGCTCGTTCGTCATTGAATGACCCGATTATCTATATAGTCAAGAAAGGTGATACTTTAGACGACATAGCCAAACGGTATGGTATTGATATAAAAGAAATCAAATCATGGAATGGTAATAGCGAGCGCCTTTCCGTTGGCCAGGAACTGACCCTCAGAGTGAGTAACTCAAATAGAATCCGTTTAGCTGGGAACTCTTAGAAGCAAGGTCAATTCTATCCTGGATTTTCCATTAGGAGCTGAATTAAACGATTCTTAAGAATATTTTCAATAATGGTCATTAGAATAATTTATTGATCATATTGAAATTATTGGCTCGGTTCTAATGGAAAATCTGGGTTGATCAATCAGCTTGTAAGAAATTTTTGCAGGAAAGCCATTGCCCAGGCAACGCCAAAACCTGTAATATCCGTCCCAACAGCACCAAGACCACCCTTATGATTGCATGCAGAGAGATCCATGTGCAGCCAGGGCACATCATTGACAAATTGACTGAGGAAACGGGCTGCAAGAATATGATCATAGTCGCCATCCAGCAGGCATTGTTTGATATCAGCAATTTTGCTTTCAAGGTCTGCCTCGTAATCAGTATCCATAGGAAAAGCACAAACGCGCTCACCACTTGATTTTCCAACAGCCAGTGCTTTCTGGATCAGATGCTCGCGATTGCTGAAGATACCACTATAACGTGATCCCAGTGCGGTATAAAGGCTGCCGGTTAATGTTGCAAAATCAATAATCAGCTCAGGTTTTTGTTTTTCTGCTAAAGTCAACGTATCAGCCAATACCAGGCGGCCTTCCGCATCGGTATGGATGATTTCTATCGTCGTGCCATTTAATGCAGTAATGACATCATTCTGCTTGTAAGCGCGCGGGCTAATATGATTTTGTGCAATCGCTAGCCAGCAATCGATATTGACAGGTAGATCAACCCGGGTGGCCGCCAATAAAACGCCCAGAGCAACTGCCGAGCCGTTCATGTCCTCATGCATGCCATGCATGAAGCGTGCGGGTTTTAAATTGTGCCCGCCAGTATCGAAACAAATACCTTTACCGACGAGCGCGATCGTTTTACTCGGTTTTTTGCCGGCATGCCGCTGTAAATGCACGATAGCGGCATCTTCCGTGTCACTGCCTTGCGCTACCGCAACAAATGCACCCGCACCTAGCTTCCGCAGTGTCGATAAGTCATATTCTTCATGTTTCCAGTTTTCATTGATTGCGAGCTTCTCGATTTGCTCACGATAGGTTCTGGGTGTTAGCTCATTGGACGGCAATCCGGTCAGTCCGCGGGCGAGCAGATTTCCTTCTGCTTGTGCGTGTAACGGTAAGAAGTGATCAGGGTCTTCGTACCCATGGAGAATGATCGATTCGAGCGGTTTTCTGTCCGGCTTAAGTTTGCGTGTCGGCAGGACTGCACCATTGATCCAGGAAACGTATACTGCTAATTTTGCCAGGATCTGTTTTTGGTGCGCATTGCCATGAACCGACAAATGGATCTGGGCGGGCCCTTCTTCCAACAATAAGTGCAAGGCTTTGCGGACAGTGGTGTGCTGCTCAAATATGGATTTATTTAAATCCACCATTGCCCAGGTACAAAGCCCACCATTTTGTAAATTGGCGCAGACAGGTGTCTCACTAATCTGGTATACCTGCATCTCGCGTCGAAGCAGCAACGCTTTGAGTGCATATTCGCCGGGCAGATTAATTTTGCTGGGCAGTTTCTCCAGCTTGGGAAGGAGCGCCAGAATATGTGTGGCTTTAACAGATTCGTCGAAAGGTGCGTTATTTTGTATTAGTGTTGCGAGCATCAGAATTCCTGCCAGTATAGTTGGCGATATTATATCTGCTATCCTAGCGATGTTTAACATGGTTTTTTATTACTGTCTTATTTTTATTCATTACGCATGCATCAATATCTTGAACTTATGCAATATGTGCTTCAGCATGGCCATCACAAATCGGATCGCACCGGTACCGGCACCCTGTCTATTTTTGGCTATCAGATGCGCTTTGATCTGGCACAGGGTTTTCCGCTGGTAACGACCAAGAAATGTCATGTCAGATCGATTATTCATGAGTTGCTGTGGTTTTTGCGTGGCGATACCAACGTCACCTACCTTAATGAAAATGGTGTCTCGATCTGGGATGAATGGGCGGACGCAAACGGTGCTCTGGGTCCTATCTATGGCCATCAATGGCGCTCCTGGTCAAGTCCGCAAGGGGACTCAATCGATCAAATCTCGCAAGTTATCGAGCAAATCAGAAAAACGCCTGATTCGAGACGAATGATTGTTTCTGCCTGGAATGTTCATGATCTGGACAAAATGAAACTGGCACCCTGTCATGTGCTGTTTCAGTTTTATGTGGCCGATGGCAGGCTTTCTTGCCAGCTTTACCAGCGCAGCGCAGATATATTTCTCGGTGTGCCGTTTAACATCGCTTCTTATGCGTTACTGACCATGATGGTTGCGCAAGTTTGTGATTTGAAACCAGGTGATTTTGTGCACACGTTTGGCGATGCGCATCTCTATCTGAATCATCTTGCGCAGGCGCGGGAGCAACTGGGACGTCAGCCAAGGGCGCTTCCAGCGATGAAGCTCAATCCATCGGTCAGAAATATTTTTGATTTTAACTATGAAGATTTTATGCTGGATAACTATGATCCTTATCCAGTCATCAAGGCACCGGTGGCAGTATGACGCGCCGTTTATCCATACTGGCGGCAATGGCCAGCAATCGCGTTATCGGCCGGAATAATGCGCTTCCCTGGCGTCTATCGGCGGATCTCAAGCATTTCAAAGCGCTTACCATGGGACAGATCATCATCATGGGACGGAAAACCTATGAATCGATCGGCAGACCATTGCCGGGGCGGATCAACATTATCATCAGCAGGCAACCAGGTTTTTCGATTCCGGGCACGATAGTTGCCTCCTCGATTGAAAGAGCGCTGATGATCTGCGCGTCTTATCAAGATAAGGAAATATTCATTATAGGCGGAGCAGAGCTTTACCAGCAGACGCTGGCGCATTGCCAGCGCCTCTATCTTACCGAGGTACAGAGAGATTTTGAGGGAGATGTCTTTTTCCCAGAATTCGACCGTAACGACTGGTATGAAGTCTCGCGCGAAATTCATGCCCAGGAAGAAGACGGTGGGCTCGAATACCATTTTGTGGTGCTCGAGCGGAAAACAGCTTTATAGAATTTAGAATTAAGAGCTAGGGTAACTTAACGATTTTTCGCGTCCTAGTAGGACAGACCGGACAGAATCTCGGCTCTCTTATTAACCATAAACTCCTAACGCACAAGTTCAGGAATCGTTTCACCGTAGTGAAGCAGGGGTGAAACGGTACCCTAGATCGCCGTTCTTTACGCTGCAACGCTTTTTCCGGTCCGGGTTAAAGGGTTGTGGTATGTGTTAGAAGCATTTTTATTCAGGGAGATGAAATAGCATTACTGATAATTTAACTTCTCTGTTCTTATCATCGTTAATATGAAATCTGTAGTGGTACCATCCTTCTTCCTGCTCTGCAACAAACCCAAGGTAATTCTTATGCTCATGCGTGGTTTCTTTCACTGTGTTCAGGATAGGTGAAAGTTCTTTATTTTTTACGAAAATGACAACAGCAGCTTTTGAATCGCGCCATGTCAGATAACCAAGAAGCTGACTGATAGTATCTAGGTAGGCTTTTTTACCTCGCCAATATTTTAGTTCTGCGATAAATACATTTTTACCTTCGTGTCTTAAGAGAATGTCGGTTTTTCCTGATTTATTAAATGTTTCTCCTGTAGCAGAACCTTCGAAATTTGGCTCCAGAATTAGAAGCATATGATCTCGAAGATGCTCTTCCTCCTTCCCTGCATAGGTGCTTGGCAACCTCTCGAATTGCTTACCTACGTCATGAATTATTGCGAGAATTTGCTTATAAATTGATTCGTCCAAGGCGGGTTCAGGTTTATATCCTTTCTCAGTAACTACTGGTTTTGGTTTTGAAGGTATTACCTTTGTGCGCTTTGCTGGCACAGAAAATGTTGCTGGTGTGCTATCTGCTTTGCGGATGGTCACTCCAAGAGAAGACATAAGATCATTTTTTTTCAGTAACTGGTGCTTTCGTGACTCAAATACTTGGGTCGCCAAACTCTCGATTTGAGCATTATATACACTCAAGTCTCTTGCTAGATATTGGTTCTGACTTTCAATGCTGTTAATAATTGAATCTGCTTTTTGTTTGATTCTCTCTGGAGTCAAATTGAAATTAACGATTTCGAAGCAAATACAACTATCTTCAATAGTGATTCTGGGCGCTGAGAGTGAGTAGGTGCTTGCTCGCACCTTGAGTAATTCAGGGTCACCGGAAAAAGGCAGATGATATTTTATGACATCCTTTGGGTAGGATTTTCCAGAATGTACATAGTACGAGCTTGGATGATGTTCTGCTGGTATCTGCGCCTCATAAGTAGACGCCGATAGCTGGTTTCGGTGTATCTCAAGCGGAGCTATTGTGAACTCAGAAACTAAGTACTGAATATATTCTTCCTTATTGACATTCAATATGTAGTCATCAGGTTGTGAATTTATAGCCGACGCGATACGCTGCTTCTGATTTTCAATTATAGAAAATCCATCGTATTCTGAAAATGCCTGAAATTCCTTGCCTTTGTGGTCTCTCATATACTCTTCCTCAATACTTATAAATAAAATCATACCTCCAGAGCGACGCAAACTATTACGTCAAGAATGAAATCTATTACGCTAAACATCATGATATTTTCTTGTATTTTATGAAAAAGAGTCGATTTATCTTTCATCATGACAAACATTATTAGATTCATTTGTTTAATGACTGAACCAATATTTATTTTTAGAAAAGAAATAAATGAATATGGAGAAGAATAGTTTTATGGCACGTCCGATCAGGCTGGAATTTTCGAATGGTTATACCATGTGATGTCAAGGGAGAACGGTGGAGAAGCTATTTTTGCTGAAGATGAAGATAGATAGCAGTTTCTTGATTTATTAGCAAAGCTGATAACACGCTATGAAGCAATATATTATGCCTACTCCCTTATGAATAATCACTATCATTTTTTGCTAGAAACATCAAAGGCAAATCTATCTCAAATGTAATGTTTATTACAATACTGTTAGTCGGTTAATTCGTTCATCATTTTGCAAGATGCAATGACTGACACCTTTTCATTGGTTTTTTTACCTCGTGGCCTTGGACTCTATGTTACTGGCCACATTTCATAGTGCGGCATAGCGCCGATGGCCGGTGTCTTGGGGCTGTAGATTGTTGTTGTCTTTATCCATGCATAGTAACTCTTTCGTTAGATCCACAAGTTTGATGTCTAAATCAATATTTTTAAGAAAGCAGAGAAAAGTAGGATGCTGATCAATCCAAAAGCCAATGGATTGGCTGCACTTTTTGTTGACGTATTTTAAGAAAAATTATTTGTTCTGCTTATTGGTTTCAACTACTGCTGTAGTCGCTTGGCTAGTTTCAGTGCTATTTTTGGCTGCCCCAAAGAACCGACCTATTTTGAACAGCACTCCCTTGATCAAATACCACAATTTAGGCAGCAGCCAGATGGCCAGACCAATAAAAATAACGAACAATATCAGAAATAATATGGGGTGATTCAACGCAGTCCATAAGCCACCTAGTACCAACAAATCCTCACTAATCGAGGCAGACCAGTTCGTGACTGGTTCGGGCGAGGTGTTGATCATCAAGCGTGTGCCTGTTTTGGTAGCGTGACTGGTGGCCGCAGCCCCACCGCCCAGAATCCCTGCGGCGATTTCCAGCGCGGGAGAAACATCCCCCACCGTGCCGGCTGCCAGCATGGCCCCAGCAGGGATGCGAACGAATGTGTGCAGGGTATCCCAGGCGCTATCCAAACCTGGAATTTTATCGATGAGAAACTGGATCACATACATCAGCACTGCTGCGCCGATCACTAATGGGTTTTCCAGAACAGTGAGTTCCGCCGGTAAGTTGATATTGTCAGTAACGCCTCCGATACCCAGCACCAGCATGACTGCATACAAATTGATCCCGCTTGCCCATGATGTCCCCATGGTCAGCGCTAGAGTGGCGATTAATGCTTCGTACCCATTCATATGAATAGCTCTTTAATAATGTGATTGTTTATAGCAAGAAATATGTGAGGTTTTTCAGGGAACGATAACAGCGACTGGACTGATGTTAAATTGCGGTATCTATCAGCCGTTGCGCTTCGAGTCCGGCGCCCAATAGACCCACTTGAGGGTTCATGATGACATGAACCGGGATTTCACTCATCATCCCTGTATAACGCCCTTTGTTGCGGAAAGCACACATGAAGCTGCCTTTCTTCAGGAAGTCGATGATTCTGGGCGCAATTCCTCCGGCAATATAGACACCGTCCCGGCATAATCCCAAGAGCGCCAGGTTTCCGGCAAAGGCACCGTAGATTTCAACAAATAATTCTAGCGCCTGCAGAGCAACCGGATGCTTTTGTTCGAATGCCAGTCTGGTGATGATGGCTCCGCTGTCTTCTGTCAATTCCATTGCAGCGATACCGGGAAACCGGGTGGCATCAGCTTGCAAAAAATCGAAAATATTGGTTAACCCCCATCCGGAAAGAACCCGTTCGATGGAGACATGGCCGAATTTTTTTGTCAGATGATGAAGTAATTCCATCTGCAGAGGGGTGGTTGGTGCAAAATCGATATGTCCTCCCTCGGTGGGAAGCGGGATATAGCGATTCCCTTGCCAATAGAGCCAGGCAACGCCCATACCGGTACCGGCGCCTAGCACGACGCGCATTGCAGGGGAATGAGTTACCCCGGATTGCAGGGTTGCCAGATCATTCTGAGACAATATTTCAATACCCTGCGCCACGGCTGCAAAATCATTAATCAGTTTTACCTTGGGAATAGAAAATTCTCCAGTGAGGGCTGCTGCGTCCATCGACCAGGGTAGATTGGTCAATTTGGCTCGTTGTGCAACAATCGGTCCTGCTATCGCAAAACAGGCGGATGCTGGATAGCGCTTTGCTTTATCCATACCCGCTTTAGCAAGAAAATCGGCGAGGATTTCATTGAAATCAGCATGGGTCTGACTTTTGTAACGCTGTTCGTGGCATGGTTCAGCTTTGCCCTTATCTAATATCGCTGCGCGTAATAATGTTTTGGTGCCGCCTATATCACCATAAATTAGATAGTTACGCATCGGTTACCTCCTTTCTGTCCATGTTGACCATCGGGCCGCCGGGTCCTGCTGGTAGAATGCAGTCAATTGCTGATAGACCTTGGGGAAATAGTGTTTTATTTCAGCCGGTTTGACAAAAAAAGCTTCGCTCAATACCGCAAAGAATTCTGCTGGGCTCGTAGCTGCATAGGGATCGATAACCAACGCCTCCTCTTTCTCAACCTGCTCGCAGAAAACCTCAAAAGCTTCGCTAAAGATCGCAGTCCAGGTGCGTGCATCCATATTGCCATGAAGCGGAGGAAAACCATTGGCAGCACCGTTTAGCATATCCAGCTTATGGGCAAATTCATGTATGACTACATTATATCCCCGTTTATTATCGGTATCGGTGACATCTTCCCAGGAAAGGATGACCGGCCCAGCGAGCCAGGATTCACCGGATGCCGCCATCTGCACGGTATGGACGATACCGTGTTCGTCAGTATATTCATGGTCAAGAATGAATTTTCCTGGGTAGACAATGATCTCTAGCCAGTTGCGGTAATAATCCAGATCCAGCTTCAGAATCAGGAGGCAGGCCTGCGCTGCAATCATCACGGACATTTCTTCTGTGATGGTTAAACCTTGTGCGCCATTGATATGCTTGTCATGCAAGAAAATCGTCACCCATTGCCGCAGCTGAATGATTTCAGGCTGGGTCAAGCCGCGCAGAAAGTGCAACCGCGCCAGTACATCCTGCCAGATGGCTTCAGTTATCGATTCACGCCGGAGGATAGCGTGTCGCTGCCAATTTTTCAGACTCCATATCATAAGTTTTCAGGATATCTTGAAATGAAGTTTTAATTGAACAAACAGCCAGACTATATCATCGATCTTGCCCCGTTCTGTTATTTTCTAGCACAGGATCCGATTCCTCCGCGCTGTATTTCTTATACTGACAACTTGAAACTGGCCCTCGATTAGTTTAAGGTTTAGATTGATTTGTCAATCAATAAGCTGGAAGATCGTAAATTAGTTATAGTGAGTGCTACGCGGTGGATTTATTAATGAAGCATCGTTTTGACAGGCGCTGAGCCGGAACATCAACCCAGCCAGAAAGGACTATGTAACATGTTCAATTTAGGCTCCATGCTCAACTTGGGTTCTACTGATCCCGTTGTTGGTAAAGCTTCTATTTTAGTAGAATGTTCAGCCAGAGAGTTATTCAAATATCTTGGTGAAGATCTGTTCCAGAATTATCCAAAATGGTCTCCGGAAGTCAAAGAGCTTGAGCAAATTACGCCTGGCTCGGTGCATCTGGGAACAATAGGGCGGCAAGTACGCGTCGATCAGGGGCGTCGTACGGAATCCCGTTTTAAAATTCTTGCTTATGATCCGGGTGAACGCTTAACACTGGTTGGTGTGTCTGATCCATTTCGCTGCACCTATGAATTGCAGGATGTCAATCCTGAACAATCAACTAAACTGACGTTTACTTTTGAGCTGCTTGAACTGTTGGTGGTCATGCGGCCCTTGGAGGCATTAGTCCGTGCCGCCATAAAAGATGGCGCTGAACGAACAGTTCAGAATATCAAACGCCTGGTTGAGACTGAGAAATCCATGGGGACTTCTGCTAACTGATGCAGTATAGAAATTCAAGTATCCAACGGGTTGTTAATAAATAATGAATACCTGAGATTGGCCGGTTTTGCCAGTCAATGGAAGTAAAAGGAGGCGTGATGGCGCAAGATACTTTATCCAACATTCGAGTACCGGGGGTCGATGATCGTCCGGTATGGGATGTGATCTTTGCGATTTATGGTTATCCAGCATTGCTCCTGGCGCACCGGCTGAAGGTCTTTCCCTTGCTGGCGGAGGGTGCGCGCACGCTGCCGGAAATTTGCGATGCGCTAAGCATCAAGCCGCGTCCCGCCGAGGCAATATTGACGGCGGCAACTGCCTTGGGTTTTTTGTCCTTGCAAACGGGACGCTATGCGCTGACGCCGGTTACCGAAGCATATCTGCTTGAAAGCAGCCCAAGTTATTTCGGATTTTTCTGGGATCTGATGATCGACAATTACCAGGTGAGTACCTTTGCTGGTTTAGAGAAGGCCATGCTTACCGATGCTCCTCAGGCTTATGGGGGGGGGGATATTTTTAAATCTCATGAGGAGCAAATCGAGTTGCTCCACCGCTTCACCTGTGGCATGCATAGCATGAGTATGGCCTCGGCCTTCTTCTGGCCTGGCGTCATGGATTTTTCCCGACACCGTGTGATGCTCGATATTGGGGGGGGCTCTGGCGCGCACTCGATTGGCGCCACATTGCGAATACCCCATTTACAGGCGCTCATTCTGGATTTTCTGCAGGTATGTGAAGTCGCTCAGGGATATATTACCGAGTATGGATTACAAGATCGCATCAAGACATGCGAAGGCAATATCTGGCAGGATCACTGGCCTGCGGCTGATCTCCACTTTTTCTCAAACATGTATCATGATTTTTTGCCAGAAAAATGTCATTTTTTGACAGCGAAAAGCTTCAACAGTCTTGAATCTGGAGGACGGATCGTTATCCATGAAATGCTCTACAACGACGACAAAACCGGTCCCTTTGCCTCTGCAGCATTCAGTATGATGATGATGGGTTGGACGGAAGGAAAACAATATTCCGGCCAGGAATTATCTGCGATGTTGAAGGAAATCGGATTTGAGGAAATTCAAATCCATAAAGCCTTTGGTTATTACAGCATTGTAACCGGTGTCAAGCCTTAGATGCAGTCTTTAGATTCTGAAAAAGAGACCGGCAAAAAGTCCTTTTCTGGAAGCAGCTTCTTATCTCTTCGATCAGCGGGCAAGCTGTAAAGCGCAGTAATGGGTTTTTCCGCCGTTTCTCCAGAATCGGTTGGATAAGTTGACGGCCGGCCGATTCATCATCGCAGCCTATTCGTTACAATGGTTATTAGAGAGACAGCGCAAAAACACAACAGAAAGGAGTTCATGATGAGCGCAAAGAAAATCTTGATGCTGGCCGGTGATTATGTGGAAGATTATGAGGTAATGGTGCCTTTCCAAGTGCTCTTGATGGTGGGGCATACTGTCCACGCGGTTTGTCCCAACAAGAAGGCAGGCGAGGCAGTGCGTACGGCAGTACACGATTTCGAGGGAGACCAGACCTACAGTGAAAAGCCCGGCCATCATTTTACGCTGAATGCGACTTTTGCCAAAGTCAAGGCCGAAGACTACGATGCACTGGTTATTCCTGGGGGGCGCGCGCCGGAATACCTGCGCCTTAACGAGAAAGTCATCAAGATGGTGCGGCACTTTTCACTAGCAGATAAGCCCATCGCCTCCATCTGTCACGGTGCGCAGCTACTGGTGGCAGCTGGGGTCATCGAAGGTAAGACGTGTTCTGCTTATCCGGCAGTGGGGCCGGATGTCACGCGCGCCGGCGGCAAGTATGTGGATATTCCAATGGACCAGGCTCACGTCGATGGCAAGTTAGTCACTGCCCCAGGTTGGCCTGCGCATCCTGATTGGCTCGCCAAATTCCTGCAAGTACTGGGAACGAAAATTAAACCCTAGAAACAGGGGCGCGTTTCGTGTGGGTGGGGTGATTACCTGCTGGAGTGTGCGTACCCGAAAGGTTGCCTGCGTGATATTGCATTACGTCCTCTGCAGAAATCGCGGTATTCTGTTTGCAAGAGGTGTCTTGTTTGCTGCATTGCTGATTTTGCAATCAGCAGTGGTTGCGGGTGAAGCTGCTCCGCTTCTTGCCAAAGAAAATGTACTTGAAGTTTTTATACGGGATGGTTGTCCGCATTGTGCGAAGGCTAAAGTATTTCTTACAGGATTAAGAGGCGAGCGGCCCTGGTTACAGATTGTCTATCGTTCTGTAGATCATGATGAGAATGCGCGTAATGATCTGGTGCGGCATTCTCAAAGAGCGGGTATTTGGCCTCCTGGGGTACCTTCCTTTCTCTTTAGGGATCGGTTGCTCGTTGGTTTCGATGACGAGGATCACATGGGTTCGGCATTGGTATCTTTGGTAGATCAGCCGGCGGAGGGGAAAGAAACAGAGCCGGATCATATTGAAACCACGCTATTTGGCGCGCTCAGCGTTTCAAATCTAGGCCTGCCGTTATTTACCTTGGCAATAGGCTTGCTCGATGGTTTTAATCCTTGCGCGATGTGGGTGCTGTTATTCCTGTTATCCATGCTGATTCATCTGCAAGATCGCAAAAGAATGGCGCTTATTGCAGGCGCTTTCGTTATCGTTAGCGGCATGGTTTATTATGCATTCATGGCAGCCTGGCTCAATATTTTTTTATGGGTTGGCCTTTCGACCGCAATAAGATGGGCGCTGGGCGGCATGGCGTTAGCGATTGGCGGACTAAACGTAAAGGATTTTATCGCATGGAAACAGGGTTTTTCATTATCCATACCGGATTCCGCCAAGCCTGGCCTATATGCCCGGATGAGGGCGATTCTGGCTAAAGAAAGAACGCTGCCTGCTCTGACCGCTGTTACCATACTGGCTGTCATGGTTAATTTTATTGAATTGCTTTGTACAGCAGGTTTTCCGGCTATCTATACGGCAATACTTACGCAGCAGGATTTAAATCCGCTCATCTATCATGCGTACTTGAGCCTTTATATTCTTGGCTATATGGCTGATGACGCCCTCATGGTCGGAATGGCAGTGATTGCATTGAGCAGTCATAAGCTTACAGAACGGGCAGGCCGCTTACTCAAATTAATTAGCGGGCTTGTCATGCTGGGGTTGGGAGGCGTGCTGATTTTTCGTCCGGAGTGGTTGGTGTAGTCATGTAAACGGATACCGTCGCCAGCTATTACCGATGGTTGGCAGCAGCTTGGCGCGAGGTTCATACCCAGAGTTAAGAATACATAAGGAAGAGGAGGGATGTCCATATGGTGAAACTTAATATCGCAATTATCGGCTTTGGACGGGTAGGGAGCGCTTGTGCACTGGCGTTGCGCCATGCGGACGATCTTATATTGGCTGGCGTGGTGCGGCGCCCAAACGCGCTGATGAAACTGCGTGATCCGCTTGGCGAGGTCCCGGTGGTCATGCATGTTCGTGACTTGAAGCGTGTCGACGTAGCGCTGATCTGCATACCTGCCGATGCTGTCCTGGGTGTTGCGCGAGAATTGCTGCAGGCGCAAATCCCGATCGTCGAATGCGCGGTGCTCGAAGGGGCTGCGCTTGAGAGGCATTACAGCGCGATTGGCGAAGCGGCGCGGCACCATAGTGTGCCTGCCATTGTTGGAGCGGGGTGGAATCCGGGTATTCTGCCGCTTTTCGAGCGCACGTTCACGACACTGGTTCCTGATGGCTACACCAAGCGCACCAATCGGCCAGGCGTGAGTCTTCATCACACCGAAGCGGTAGAAAGCATCCCGGGCGTAAAGGGAGCGCTAGCAACCGAAACGCGCGATGCGCAGGGACAGCTGACTCGCTATGTTTACATTGAGCTTGAAAAGAGTACAAAAGGCCCGGGGGAGACCTCGCTCGAAGCGGTCGAGGCGGAACTGGTTGCCGATCCGCTGTTCGTAGGTGAACAGACCCGCGTGTTTGAAGTCGATAGTATCGCTGCGCTTGAGGAAGGGCGCGGGATCCTGCTTGAACGCGTCGGCACGGAACGCATAGGCGCGCATGCCACATTGTTGCTCGAGGGGCGGTTTGATGTACCGATATTCACCGCGCGGGTCATGGTCGATGCCGCGAAGCATATTCCGGGCCTTCGGCCGGGTGCGCATCGCTATTCTCTGTGGGGTTGATACATGCTCAAAATTGATGGCAACTATGGCGAAGGCGGCGGTCAGCTATTGCGGCTCGCTGTGGCGTTGTCTGCCATTACCAGCCTGGAGGTGCGCATCACCAATATCCGTGCGCGACGCGATAAACCTGGTCTCGCGCCGCAACACCTTACTGGCGTCCAGGCGGTGGGTCAGCTCTGCAACGCCAGGATCGAAGGGCTCGACCTGCGTTCGCAAGAAATTGTTTTCGAACCGGCCATGTTGCGTGGCGGCGAGTACCGCTTCGATGTTGGCACGGCGGGTAGCATCACACTGGTGCTGCAGGCACTGTTGCCAGTCATGCTGACGGCGCCGGCACCTTGCAAGGTGCATATTACGGGCGGTACCGACATCCGGCAGGCGCCTGCTGCAGATTATCTGCGCGAAGTGCTCATCCGGCTTATCGGGCGGCTCGGGGCGCGGGTGACCATACGAGTGCTGCGGCGCGGCTACTATCCACGGGGCGGGGGCGAGTTGGAGGTTATGGTGCAGCCAGCAATACTCGCATCCGCGGTATTTGACGCATGCGGGCACAGTCAGGTGATTCGCGGGGTAGCCCATGTAGTCAATCTTCCTGAGCACATTGCATTGCGAATGAAGCAATCAGCACTCGACCGGCTTGGTGCATATGCCGCTCAAGCGATTATCGTGACCCAGGTTCTGGGTCACGAAGCAGCTTTCGGTTCTGGTGGGGCGATCGTGTGCTGGGCTGAGAGCGAGCATACCGTGCTGGGCGCGGCACGCGTCGCGGAGCGGGGTGTCCCGGCGGAGGCGCTTGGCGAGGCAGTGGGGGAGGAACTTGCCGCAGATCTTGCAGCGGGTGCCGCGCTCGATGTACACGCAGCCGACCAGATACTTGTTTACCTTGCGCTTGCGGGAGGTGGATTATTCAGCACCCGCAGCGTCTCGCTGCATGCGCGCACGGCGATGTGGCTGATCGAGCAGTTTCTGCCGGTGACATTCGATATATCAGAAGCGGCAGGGCTCATATATGTTACCGTGATACCATGTGAGAAACGGCCATGATGCCGATTCACGAACTGCTCGCACGTATCCGCTGGGACCTCGAATTCGGTAAGGGTGAATTTGAGCTCGCCTACGAAGATAAGATCGAGCGTCAGCTCAAACGCGTACCGCTCGAACGGATAGACATCGAGCCGGGACAGCACTTTGCCTTCGAGGCGGAGGAGGACGATGGTACGCGCCACACCGTGCCGTTTCATCGAGTGCGAAAAGTATGGCGGAATGGGGTGCTCATATGGGAACGGCATCCTGGGATAGGAGGAAAAATAAAATGAAGCCATTACTTGAGCAACGCCTGCAGGTGCATGTTGAGAAACTCGCCAGCGAAATTGGCGAGCGCAATGTGTGGCTGCCGAAAGCGCTCCATGCCGCTGCTGATTATATCCGTGATACCTGGGGCCAGCTCGGCTACGAAGTCCACGCCCAAGGCTATGATGCGGGTGGCGTATGGAGCGAGAATCTTGAGATCGAGATTCGGGGTGATGTGCAGGCAAAGGAAATTGTGCTCGCCGGCGCGCACTACGACAGTGTGACGGGCAGTCCGGGCGCAGACGACAACGCTTCGGGCGTCGCGGCCCTGCTTGAGATCGCACGGCTTCTCGCCGGGATCAAACCCGAGCGTACGCTGCGGTTGGTCGCGTTCGTGAATGAAGAGTCTCCGTTTTTCTATTTCGGTGAAATGGGAAGCAAAGTCTATGCACGCGCCGCACGCGAACGGAAGGATGATATCCGCCTGATGCTCTCGCTCGAGATGCTCGGCTACTACAGCGATGAGAAAGACAGTCAGAGCTATCCTCCCTTTATGCGTTGGTCCTATCCCGATCAAGGTAACTTCATCGGTTTCGTTTCCAACCTTAAATCGCGCCGCGCACTCAAGGAATTCTCACAAGCTTTTGCTAAAAGCTCGGATTTCCCGTTCGAGACGCTTGCTAGTCCTGCCATCGTGCCCGGCGTTTCCTGGAGCGACCAGCTCTCATTCTGGCGGGAAGACTATCAGGCAATAATGGTCACTGACACGGCATTTTATCGCTACCCGCACTATCATCGGGCTACCGACACCCCCGCAGAGCTCAACTATGCTGAGATGGCGCGCGTGGCAGAGGGGTTGGCCGGGGCGCTTGCAATGCTGGTAAAAGCAAAGTGATTGCAATGCAGCGATAGTATCATTGCGGGCACTTTGCAGGTTAAGCGCCTGCCATCTTGACGTAATATAAGAAGCTGTCTAGCAAAACATTAGACGCATTTTGCAAGTGCTATTTTCATCATGGCGATTCGAATCATATTTTCGGCAGCGCCTGGCAGGATCTCGAAGCCCTTTGATAAACGGCGAAAGTTACCCAACCAGGAGAACGTGCGTTCGACTACCCACTGCTTCGGTAAAACAGCCCATCTACCTTCGATTTTTTCCGAAATGTGCGAGGCCCGGCCTAACCCATTAGCTGCGAAGTCAACGGCTATGCCTCGATAGCCGGCATCCCCCGAGAACGCTTTGAGTGAAGGGTATTTATTAACAACATCTTCCAACACACCGCAAGCACTTTTGGTATCACTCAGGTTAGCGGCATGCACTTTGACGAGGAGTAAATTGTCGAGAATATCTACCATGATGCCATAACCGGGTACGGTACAACGTCCCGCTTTTTGCATGACATCTCTTGGTTTGTTATCAAAAAATACTTGATTCTGATGGAAATCGTTTGCCAGACAGCTTCTTAGAGCACTCTGCACTTAATTCCGGACATATCCTGAGTTAGCGAAGTAATTTCTGCATTCCTGTTTTGAGAAGAGCGGCAG
>CAZKPL010000005.1:0-69098 GCA_964554625.1 uncultured Nitrosomonas sp.
CATCACACCCAATAGGTGAAAGTTTCAATGGCCTTAATTCCACCGAATCGCTTGTTTGGCGCGGCATTCCTTTACATCATTGAACTTGAATCGCGATTCTTGGGATTATATAACCATCTTGTTTCGCTAGCCCAGCTCAGGTATAGTGGCGAACTGCCATTTTATATCCAAGCAGGAGAGAGCGCTTTCTTGAGCGCCGCCGAAGGCGTAACCCCCCCGGAATCGCTCAGGTATAGTTAATAAAAAACAATATTGACTAAAAAACTGCTTGCGACAGGCAATCTGGAGAGCGCCGAACAGCGAGTTCAGCCACCGAAGGGGCACACGGACAGAATTCCACCGTAAAACTCTCAGGTAAAAGGACAGAGGGGTGAAGTCAAATGAGAAGACTTCATTTTTTATCTTAGGGAGAAAATCTGTGCTAAAAACCACCCCTCTTAATGAAGCTCACCGAGACATGAACGCAAAAATGGTTGATTTCGGTGGCTGGGATATGCCTCTTCATTATGGATCACAATTAGATGAGCACCATAAGGTGAGGCAAGATGCAGGCATGTTCGATGTATCACATATGCTGGTCGTCGATATTCAAGGTAAAGATGTCCGCAATTTCTTGCGGCAATTAGTTGCCAATAATGTAGATAAACTCACTGTATCAGGTAAAGCCCTTTATACCTGCATGCTTAATCCAAGCGGTGGGATTATTGATGATCTCATTATCTACTTCCTATCCGAATCCTGGTTTCGATTAGTAGTCAATGCCGGGACTGCAGATAAAGATATTGCATGGATTACTTTGCAACGTGACCAAGCTGCACCAGATCTTGAAATCAAACCACGCCGCGATTTAGCTATGATTGCCATACAAGGCCCAAATGCGCGGGCTAAAGTTTGGCAAGTCATCCCGGGTGCTCAGACTGTCACGGAAAATCTAAAGCAGTTTCAATCTGCAACTTTTGATCAATATTTTATTGCGCGCACCGGTTACACGGGTGAAGATGGTTTTGAGATCATTCTCCCAGCCAACGATGCAGTCACATTTTGGAAAAAGCTATACGCAGCCGGCGTAGCGCCAGCGGGATTAGGTGCGCGAGATACGCTGCGTTTGGAAGCTGGAATGAATCTCTATGGCCAGGATATGGACGAAGCGACCAATCCACTTGAGTCAGGATTGGCTTGGACAGTCGATCTGAAAAGTGAGCGGAATTTTATCGGTAAACAAGCACTTCTGCAGACCGCTATCAAACGACAATTAGTAGGTCTTTTATTATTAGACAAAGGCATACTGCGTGGCCATCAAAAAGTCATCACACAGCATGATCAAAATGAAGGTGAGGGAGAAATTACGAGTGGTGGTTTTTCGCCCACGATTAATCAATCCATTGCGTTAGCACGAATTCCAGTAGAAATCACCGTCGGTGAAGAGGTCCATGTATTGGTACGAGACAAGAAACTCGCTGCTAAAGTCGTGAAATATCCATTTGTCCGAAATGGCCAAATTCTGGTTTAACACTAAGAACATTAAAACCTTTCCTAATTTTGGAGAAATAAAAAATGAGCATTCCAACACATCTAAAATATACAAAATCACACGAGTGGGTAAAAGCTGAAAGCGATGGTACCGTCACGGTAGGTATCACCCAACACGCTCAGGAATTACTTGGCGATATCGTATTTGTTGAGCTGCCGGAAATCGGTCGCACATTCGCACAAAAAGAGGAATGTGCTGTAGTAGAATCGGTCAAGGCTGCTGCCGATATCTATTCTCCCCTCGCAGGTGAAGTGGTCGCAGTGAACTCTGAACTGAAATCTTCACCTGTGGAAATTAACCAGGACTCCTATCTTGCGTGGTTGTTCAAATTGAAACCAGCTAATGCTGCTGACCTGGAAAGCTTACTTGATGCGCAAGGATATGAAAAAGCTTTGGAAAGTGAAGAGCATTAACGTCCAATTCTTTTGTTTTTGATTTATTGCTCTAAATTATTTTAAATTACCAATCATGCCATTTATCCCTCATACTGAAGAAGATGTTGTAGAGATGCTTGCAAGTATCGGAGCAAGCTCTATCGAAGAATTATTTGATGAAATTCCTTCCTCGCTGAAAACAGGTGCATTAACACACGTGCCTCCAGGCATGTCCGAAATGGAGATATCAAGGCTCATGCATGAGCGTGCCCAGAGAGATGGGTTTTATCTTAATTTCATTGGCGCTGGCGCCTATGAACACCATATTCCCGCAGCAGTTTGGCAAATTACTACTCGTGGCGAATTTTACTCCTCTTATACGCCCTATCAGGCCGAAGCAAGTCAGGGTACGCTTCAACTATTGTATGAATACCAGACAATGATGGCCTCGTTGACTGGTATGGACGTATCGAATGCAAGCTTATATGACGGTGCAACGGCGCTTGCTGAGGCTGCGCTGATGGCTGTCCGCCAACATAAAACTTCACGTCGAATTCTGGTGTCTCGAACTGTTCATCCTGTTTACCGCAAGGTATTGCGTGCTATCGTCAGCAACCAAGATATCGAGGTTGTGGAAATCCCTTTCTGCCCAGAATCCGGCCAGGTTTTACCTGAGCATCTTGAGCAATTTGGGCAAGATGAATTCGCTGCACTTGTCGTTCCTCAGCCTAATTTCTTTGGTATTCTTGAACAAGTCGATGCCATTACTGATTGGGCTCACGATAAACAGTCACTCGTAATTGCCGTCGTCAATCCAATGGCACTCGCTATGCTAACACCTCCGGGCGAATGGGGCACTCAAGGTGCGGATATCGCAGTAGGCGAAGGCCAACCCTTGGGCATTCCCCTCTCCAGTGGTGGACCTTATTTCGGCTTTATGACATGCAAGCATAAACTGGTTCGGCAAATGCCAGGACGTATCATTGGCAGAACTGTCGATTTAGATAATAAACCTGGTTTTGTGCTGACTTTGCAAGCTCGTGAGCAACATATCCGCCGCTCCAAAGCCACCTCCAATATCTGCACTAACCAAGGATTAATGGTAACCGCGGCGACCATTTATATGTCTTTATTAGGCCCTGAAGGATTGCGTCGGGTCGCGGCTCAATCACATGCCAATATGTTGCAGCTGATAGAGCAATTGGAGAAATTGCCTGGTGTCAAAAGAACTTACAGCGGTCCTACCTTTCATGAAGTTGCATTGACACTGCCCGGATCAGTTAGCGATATTCTGCAAGCACTCAAAGAACAACATATTCTTGGAGGGTTGAATCTGCAGGAACATTACTCTGAATTGAACAATACACTGTTGGTCTGCGCTACTGAAACGAAATCAGCTGAAGATTTGAATAAGTACAGCGAAATGCTTGGGCAGATTCTTAAAAAATACCAGTAATTGAATTTACTATCATCTTTATTTGGTCGAGATCATAAAGGAAGCAACCATGGTTATGTTTGCTGGTATTACTGAACGAGCAGTTCTCGCACTGAATGAAAACAATACGGTTATTCATGCTGAATTAGCATCAGAAATTAAAGATCAACCCTATTATGATGCAGCTTTAGCTGCTTTGAATTAATTTTCCAATCGTGTAAATCATATGTTGATATTTGAACACTCACGCCCAGGACGGCGCAATTATTCCCAAGCTCCTACTACTAAAGCAGAAAAGCAGAATATTCCACAGAATCTGCTACGCAAGACGCCCATGCTTCTTCCAGAAGTTTCTGAAATGGACGCTGTGCGTCATTACACTCGCCTTTCCCAAAAGAATTTCTCGATCGATACGGAATTCTACCCATTGGGTTCTTGTACCATGAAATATAATCCTCGTGCTTGTAATGCACTAGCTATGCTACCGCAATTTCTGGCTCGGCACCCATCAGCACCTGAGGATACAGGACAGGGTTTTCTAGCCTGTATGTATGAATTGCAGGAAATATTGAAAGACGTGACCGGAATGGCAGGCGTCAGTCTGACGCCTATGGCTGGCGCACAAGGTGAACTCATTGGAGTTATGATGATACGCGCCTATCATGAAGCACGTAATGATAAAGGACGCACAGAAATCATCATACCTGATGCCGCTCATGGTACCAATCCAGCTACTGCCGTCATGTGTGGATACAAAGTAGTAGAAATACCCACAGATAAAGAAGGCAATGTCGACATGGCTGCATTAAAAGCAGCGGTCGGCCCACAGACGGCTGGCTTAATGTTGACAAATCCATCAACGCTCGGAGTTTTTGAGAAAAATATTTCGGAGATGAGTCGCATTGTTCATGAGGTCGGGGGGCTTCTATACTATGACGGCGCTAACCTTAATGCTGTTTTGGGTAAAGTCAAGCCAGGGGATATGGGCTTCGATGTTATTCATATTAATTTACATAAAACTTTTTCAACGCCCCATGGCGGAGGGGGACCCGGTGCTGCTCCAGTAGGTGTTGCAGAACGTTTATTGCCATTTCTGCCTGTCCCTATGGTTGCCCATGAAAAGGGAGTCTATCGCTGGTTGACAGAAAAAGATGTCCCGCAAACAATCGGCCGGCTATCCGCACACATGGGTAACGCAGGAGTATTATTGCGCGCTTATATTTATGTACGCTTACTGGGCGCAGAAGGTATGCACCGTGTTTCCAAATACGCAACACTCAACGCCAATTATTTAATGGCGGAATTGAGTAAAGCTGGATTTGAAATTGCTTTTCCAACACGTCGCGCGAGTCATGAATTTATCGTTACGCTGAAGGATATTAAAGAAGAAACGGGTGTCACTGCGATGAATCTAGCTAAACGGCTGCTGGATAAAGGTTACCATGCACCTACTACTTATTTTCCGATGTTGATTCCTGAGTGCCTACTCATTGAGCCTGCTGAAACAGAATCCAAACAAACGCTGGATGCATTCGTTGCCGCCATGAAAGAGATTCTCGTGGAAATTCAGAATCAACCAGAAATGGTTAAAAGTGCACCACATGATATGCCGCTACGTAAACTGGATGACGTCAAAGCTGCCAGGGAACTAGATTTGACCTGGAAGCCGTAATTAATCTTGTTGGTATTTCGTAATAATTAATAGACTCCCCGGTTAGCTTGCCTAGATCCGGATCATCCTGCTCGGGGAGAAGCTTTTCTAACGTATCCCAAATACTTTCCAGTTCCAGAGCTTAGAAATAATGCATACACTTATATGTGGTTCTATTGCCTACGATACCATAATGGTATTCAAAGATCATTTTAAGCATCATATTCTGCCTGACAAACTTCATGTGCTAAATGTAGCTTTTCTCGTTCCTGACATGCGACGTGAGTTCGGAGGATGTGCCGCCAATATTGCTTACAATCTAAATATGCTAGGTGGTAATCCATTAATGATGGCAACAGTGGGTGATGACTTCCAGCCTTATGCATACCGTCTGGAAAAGCTGAATTTGGCTATAACCTATATTCGCCAAATAAACAATGCGTTTACTGCACAAGCATTTATTACTACTGACCTGGATGATAACCAGATTACGGCTTTTCATCCAGGCGCTATGAATTTTTCACACTACAACTCTATAAAAGACGCCATGAATATCAATCTAGGTATCATTGCACCTGATGGTCGTGATGGAATGATTGCTCATGCGCGCGAGTTTCAAGAATGCGGTATTCCCTTTATGTTTGATCCTGGTCAAGGATTACCCATGTTCAGTGGTGATGAATTGATTGATTTTGTTAACAAAGCTGACTATATCGCAGTCAATGATTATGAAGGCCAATTATTGGAAGAACGAACGAAATATACATTGCGTGAGCTTGCAAATAGGGTTAAAGCCTTGATCGTCACTAAAGGTGCGCAAGGTTCAATTATTTATGCCGAAGGCCGTCAGATTGAGATCCCTTGTGTTAAGCCCGATGCAATTATAGATCCTACTGGCTGTGGCGATGCTTACCGGGCAGGACTGCTTTATGGCATTGCTACTAACATGGATTGGCAAACAACAGGCCAGCTTGCTTCGCTGTTAGGCGCCATCAAAATTGCATACCGTGGTGGGCAAAATCATCGATTTAGTCGAGGCGAAGTTGATCAGCTTTATTTTGAAACATTTGGAAATCGTATCTTCTAGGCGCTCAAATTAAGGGTGATATATTATGAATTTAATAGGGTGAACACAGAAACCACTAGGTGAGCTAGGCTTTTATTTGAGCGATACGGTGGCTATGCCCATTATTATGACATTATGAATAGCACCTCAACTTCGAAAATAATTCAGGTCTTACGGTTTGGTAGGTTATTGCTTCACATCTTCTCTGGTTTGCTTCAGTCCATAGCTTATCCGTATTTCAATCGGTCTGTACAGAGATATATGGTGCGGAAATGGGCGGGAAATTTGCTTGGGATTCTGAATATCAAATTAAACTGTAGCGGTTCCCTCCCTCCTGAAGATGGGCAGCGTGTCATATTAATTGCCAATCATATCTCCTGGCTGGATATTATGATTATTCTGGCAATGTATCCTGTTAGATTTGTAGCTAAATCTGAGGTCCTTACTTGGCCACTGCTTAATATATTATGTCATAATGTAGGGACGATTTTCATTGAACGCGAGAAACGTAACGATACGATACGTGTTAACCAAGAAATCGTCAAAGCGCTTATTACCGGTGATAGTATCGCGATCTTCCCAGAAGGCACAACCAGTGATGGAACAATCCTTCTACACTTTCATGCTTCCCTACTCCAATCTGCAGTAACCGTACAAGCATCACTTTACCCAGTTGCGATCGATTATCGCGATATTACTGGAGCAAGTAATACAAGTGTGGCCTATGTTAACGTGACTATATTGGAATCATTGAGACTTATTCTAATGCAACCCACTATTAAAGCAGATTTATCCTTTTTGGACCCCATTAACTGCGAAAACAAGAATCGACGGGAATTAACACGCTTGGCAGAGCATGCTATTTCTGAAGCACTGCAGTTGACCGTTGTGCGCAAGACACCTGAAAGACTCTCCGATCTTCCAAGCGTATCGCAGTAAGTTTCCCTCCCCAAAGACAACCAGTATCCAACGCAATCAGGTTTTCCCTAACCTGTAGATCGAGTGCAGACCAGTGACCGAAAATGATTGTAGTCGATCTGCTGGCACGATTGGGTACCTCAAACCAAGGTAGATATCCCTTGGGAATGGAGTGAAGCTGGCCTTTGTATGAGAAGTCCATCCTACCTTCTGGCGTACAAATACGCAGGCGAGTCATCGCGTTAATGATAACGCGCAGGCGATCATAGCCAGTTAAATCGTTATGCCATAAATCTGGCTCATTTCCATACATATGAGAAAAAAATTCATGAAAATTTCCCCCGCATAGCGCTGTTTCTACCTCTTGTGCAAGCTCTACTGCTTGGGAGATATCCCAGGATGGCAATAGGCCAGCATGGACCAAGGCATATTCATCATCAACATAAAGCAGTTTTTGATGACGCAACCATCTCAGCAGATCATGACGATCAGGCGCATCCAGAATGGCCTGCAATGTATCACCTGAACGCTGCTTAGTTAAGCCTTCAGCAACTAGAAGCAAATGCAAATCATGGTTACCCAGGACCGGAATAACAGCGCTGCCCAGCTTTATAATAGAACGCAATAAGATTAGTGAATTCGGCCCACGATTGACGAGATCACCGACTAGCCACAATTTGTCTCTCGTGGAGTTAAACCCAATTAATTCAATAAGCTGTTGGAATTCTTCATAACAACCTTGCACATCGCCGATAACATAAGTCGCCATAATGAAACGGGATCATTACGATCTCATTTTATTTACCGCAAACCTAGTACATCTTGCATGTCAAACAGGCCATTATGTTGAGCAGAAAGAAATCTAGCAGCACGTAATGCCCCCACAGCAAACGTTTTGCGACTACTGGCCTTATGCGTTATTTCTATACGTTCACCTGTTCCTGCAAAGACTGCTGTATGATCGCCTACAATATCGCCGGCACGAATAGTGGCAAAACCAATCGTTTCAGGAGAACGTTCGCCAGTAACACCCTCCCGCCCATAAACAGCGACTTTCGCAAGATCCCTATTCAGCGTTTCCGCAATAATCTCCCCCATACGCAATGCAGTGCCCGAGGGCGCATCTACTTTATGCCGATGATGTGCCTCCACAATCTCTATATCATATTCATTAAGTAACGTATTAGCAGCAACTTTCAATAGCTTGAACATGACATTTACACCAACACTCATATTCGGCGCAAATACGATAGCAATGTCTTTTGATGCTGCTTTGAGCTCTTCTTTTTCAGCCGCTGAAAACCCAGTGGTGCCAATGACCATTTTTATGCCAGTATTACGACAGATTGCAAGGTGAGCAAGCGTACCTGCAGGACGAGTAAAATCTATTAACACATCGCTACCGGACAGTGCATAAGCAATATCACTGCTAATCGGAATACCACAAGGTGCTCCAATCAGCTCGCCCGCATCCTTCATCAGAAATGGATTATTCTTTTGCTCCAGTGCGGCAGACAATTGCATATCTGGCGCTTCAGAGATCATTTCTAGGAGTGCTCTACCCATACGCCCGGTACTTCCAGCTACAGCAATATTCAGGATTGTCATTGATGTCTAAAAAATATCATTAATCATTTTAATTCTATTTTACTCCTCTTAGTGAATATAAGCTGACTGGTATCGCGGATCAAATAACATCATCGATAGACTCTACCACTTGCTTTAAGGCATTTTAATAGATTAATTATTAGGAATTTCATCACTCACGCCATGATCCTCTTCCATGTATTGCTGGCGCTCTTCTTTGATACGAGGTGCAACCGGCAACACATTATCTGTATCTGACGAAGTGGAAAGCGAGAAATCCCCTTCAAGATGAGAAAGTCGATCACCATCAAAAATGACTATCATCTTTCGTCTCTCAGATAATACTCCGCGTGGTGCAGAATAATAGAAATAATCCCACCGATTATTATGAAAAACATCAGTTATAAGTGGTGTTCCTAATACAAAACGTACTTGGGACCGAGTCATACCCGGTCTTAATTTCTCTACCATTTCCTGAGTAACTACGTTACCTTGCTGAATATCAATTTTATATGGAACCGTTGGAATATAAGCACAACCAAACAATAAAGAAACAACAAGTAATAATGGTGTTTTTAAGTGCATACTAAGCGCAAGTGTTTCCAAAGCAAACTAAGCGCTATATGATACAGCAAATAACTTATCGGACTGATTAAACTATGAGCAAATCTGAAGATCTCAAAGGCATTGACCTCAAAACAATTGGCTTAAAAACGACCTTACCTCGCCTAAAGATACTCAATCTATTTGAGAATAGCTTAGTTCGTCACCTGTCGGCAGAAGATGTCTATAAAGAATTACTTAATGATGGTGAAGATATCGGCCTTGCAACGGTCTACCGGGTGCTAACACAGTTTGAGCAAGCTGGTTTACTTGAGCGCCACCATTTTGAAGGTGGTAAAGCGGTATTTGAACTAAGCAGCGACTCACATCATGATCACTTAGTATGTCTACAATGTGGGCGTGTGGAAGAATTTTATGATGCAGAAATTGAGAAACGCCAAATCAGAATAGCCAAAGATCGTGGATTCAATCTACAGGAACACTCGCTATCTCTCTATGCAGATTGTACCAAACCAGATTGTCCATATCGAAAATTATGAAATACATAACACAAGATTACCAACATGACATTAATGACATCGCACCTTATCAGGATCGGTTATAAGTGTAATGTAAAATTAATGCTTCTTCTTTGCCTGCTGCTGATCCCACTTTCAACGCAGGCAGAGTCTGTCATTGATGAGAAAATTCGTCAGCTAGAAACCAGGTTATTACGTATCCACCAGAATCAGCAAAACATCTTTCAACAATTCCAAATGAAACAAGAGCTTCGTCATTATGAATTAAGACAGGAAGACGGAATTACTTCCTTGCCTCAAATTGAAACATATCCCCAAACTGGGACAGCCCCTATGAGCGAGTTTTTACCTGGAATAGTAATGGGTGGGTCTCCACCAAGTTACGAAGAAATGGTAAAGAATAAGCAAGAGCGCCGCAAGCGAATACGACAATACACATCGGATATGGATCAGCTCTATACACAATACTTGGAACTGGAAGCTGAAAAAAAAGTCCTAATGGAGCAAATAGGAGACTTAAAACGAAGTACGCAAGAAAATACTCAATAAAAATAACTCATCGAGTATAAATAAAGTAGCGTGACTTTGGCTAAATGCAAGCCTTTTAGTCACGCTCCAATCTAAACTACATTTATTATTATTAATTTATTTCGCAGCTTCACTTTATTTCTTAGCAATATCCGGCTTTCTCTTATTTACACAGCGATAAGCATCGCCAGAAGCTTGAGGATAAGAATCGGACCCTGCTGAATGCTCGCGCCATACAAGATGGGTGGCATTAAGTTCTGCCGCCATTTTCAGTACCTTATCTTCTGCTTTATGCCGCCTTGCATTCTTGGATGACTTACCCCAATCTGAGGTCCCCCAAACTTTTCCCAAGTGGCTACAGTTTTCAATTTCTATATCGACTCTGGCAACTTCGATAATGTTATAGGAATTTTCTGCAGCTATGGCAACCGCTGTCACAGAACCAAGAGAAATAATAAAAGTCAGTATATTGATCAGAAGCACTCTGGGCAGCGAAATTATTAAATTAAATAATTTAATTTTCGTCATGCTTATACCTTTAAACTCCTATTTATCCCCACTTAAAATAATGACACTAGTAATACGTTCTTTCCTGTCTACAGTATTAAATTTAAATTATCATTAAAGGATATTGCTTCAATTGCCAGACATATCATAAATATTCATAACCCTCCTTCTATTTCAGTAGAATTGTATGAAACTCTTATGATTTATTGTCAACCTTTTCTTAAAAATGTATCTTATTAATAAGATGATCAAAAAATAAGTAGGTTAAAACGAACTATATTGTAGTTAATCAGGATACAATGAGATAATTCTGGCTTTAGCAGGAGATTTGTTTATGCAAGATCTTAATCTTATTGCTACTTTCGCTCGTGTTGTAGAAGCAGGTAGTTTCGCAGAAGCAGCCCGTCGCATGGATACTTCCCGATCTGCGGTAAGTAAGGCTGTTGCCAAGCTTGAGGTTGATCTGGGCGCAAGATTGCTTAATCGTAGCACACGCCATCTCAGTCTGACTGAAGTAGGTAGAACATTTGCGGAACACTCTGTCCGCATTCTAGAGGAAGCTGAGCATGCAGAACAAGTCGTCACTAGCTTGCATGCGGAGCCGCGCGGTATGCTCAGAGTTTGTGCATCAGTGGCATTTGGCACACTTCACGTTGCACCCGCCCTTGCCGATTTTCTCGCACGTTATCCTGAAATCCGGATCGATATGACCATTACAGACCGTCCAGTGGACATCGTGGAGGAAGGATATGATGTGATCGTTCGGGTAACAGGTGAACCCGATCTTAATCTGGTTGCGCGGAAGCTAGCGCCTGCACGCCGGAAATTGTGCGCCACACCGGATTACTTTCACAAACACGGTGTACCGCTCACGCCGAGTGATCTAGTCAAACACAACTGCCTTGACTATACCCTCTCGGGCGAACAGGGTTATTGGCGTTTTAATGGACCGGAAGGGGAGATTGCAGTACCTGTCTCCGGAACTCTGCGTATTAACGATGACGATGCGCTTTCTCAAGCCGTGCTTGGCGGCTTGGGTATCGCCCTGCTACCTACCTTTACGATTGGGAAAGAGCTGCAGAATGGAAACCTGCAAGCAGTATTGTCTGAATATATACCGGTAAAACGCTATATTTATGCGTGTTACCTGCCTAACCGTTATCTGCCAGCCAAAGTTCGTTCATTTATTGATTTTCTTTCGGCGCGTATTGGCGAAGTACCCTATTGGGATAGCCCCTCTGCACAATCCGAATTCAAAAAAAACCGGTCAGATTCAATTGAAGTATAAAATTACCGAACTATCTCTTTGGCATATACAGATCAGTTATCGTTCCCTCTGCCATTTCTGCTGAGAAAAAAATTGTTTCAGACAATGTCGGGTGAGGATGAATGACCAGGCTGATATCTTGCATATCAGATCCCATCTCCAACGCCAGCACAGCTTCTGCGATCAACTCACCCGCATGCGCCCCCACAATGCCGGCACCTAGGATTCGACGAGAATTTTTATCTAATAATAACTTGGTGAAACCTTCTTCACGTCCCATAGCAATCGCGCGACCACTGGCCGCCCAAGGGAACACCGCTTTCTCATAATCAATTCCTTGCTTCTTCGCGTCAGCTTCAGTCAAGCCCATCCAGGCAATCTCTGGATCAGTATAGGCTACCGAGGGGATAGTGCGCGCATCAAAGGCTACCTTATGCCCAGCAATCACCTCGGCCGCAAGTTTACCCTCATAAGTCGCCTTATGGGCCAGCATGGGTTCCCCGGCAATATCACCAATCGCAAAAATATGCGGGATATTGGTACGCATTTGCGTATCCACCGGAATGAAGCCCCGTTCGCTTACCTGAACATTAGCATTTTCTGCTCCAATCATCTTTCCATTAGGACGACGTCCGACTGCAACCAGAATACGATCATATAGTTGAGGCTCAGGCGCATGATCCCCCTCAAAAAACACTTTTAATCCTTTTTTCTCTGTCTCAATTTTACTGACCTTATTGTTAAGGTAGATTGCTTCATAGCGTTTTAACAAATGCTTATAAAGCGGTTTGACAAGATCGCTATCCGCTCCAGGAATAAGTTGATTCATTTGCTCGACTATACTTATCTGGCTGCCAAGCGCATCGTACACTGTCGCCATTTCCAGACCAATAATGCCACCGCCGATGACAAGCATCTTTTTGGGAACATCTGCCAGCCTCAATGCACCAGTAGAATCCATCATCCGGGGATCATCATAAGGAAAACCTGGAATACGCGCCGCACTTGAACCCGCAGCGATAATACAGTGATCGAATGAAACTGTTGTTATACCCTCCTCGGTATTTACTTCAATCATGTGAGGAGAAACAAATTTACCGATACCTCGAATAATTTCTACTTTGCGCTGCTTAGCTAATGCAGTTAATCCTTTAGTAAGTTTGCCAACAACCGATTCTTTCCATGCTCGCAGCTCGCCGATAGCAACCTTGGGCTTCCCAAAAATGACGCCCTGCTGCTCAATTTCTTTAGCCTCAGTAATCACTTTCGCGACATGCAGCAGCGCTTTGGAGGGAATACACCCCACATTGAGGCATACTCCGCCCAGCGTCGAATAACGCTCAATCAGCACAACCTGCTTACCCAGATCAGCCGCACGAAAAGCTGCTGTATAGCCACCAGGTCCTGCCCCCAGCACAACCACCTCGGCGTGCAGGCTGTCACGCGTAGTCATAGCTGATTGAGACTCACTCAAAGTGGATATCGCAGTATCATCAATGGCACTGGGTTGATTCATTGTCGCTTCAGTTGAGGAAGTGATCGCTTCTAACGTGACGATAAGCGACCCCTGCGATACCTTGTCCCCCACCTTGACATGCATCTCCTTAATAATTCCTGCTTGAGGAGAAGGCACTTCTATCGACGCTTTATCCGTTTCCAGCGCAATCAATGAAGTTTCTTGCTCAACCTTATCACCCGGTTTAACCAGTACTTCTATAACAGAAACATCCTTAAAGTCGCCAATATCGGGAACTTCCACTTTAATTAGATTTGCCATACTTCTTGTTATTTTTTAAATTGAGAAGATTTTAGGTTATCAATCTATTACTGTCGTATCTGGCCATCGCCTAACACGACAAATTTCTGGCTCGTGAGCCCTTCCAATCCTACCGGACCACGCGTATGAATTTTATCGGTCGAAATGCCAATCTCTGCACCCAGTCCATATTCAAAACCATCTGCAAAGCGCGTAGAGGCATTAACCATGACTGAACTCGAATCGACTTCACGCAAGAAACGACGCGCATCGCTATAATTTTCCGTCACGATCGCATCGGTATGTTGGGACCCGTAGATATTAATATGTTCGATCGCCTGATCCAGACTACTCACAACACCGATATTCAGAATAGGTGCTAGATACTCGGTGCGCCAATCTTCTTCTGTGGCCACCTTCATTTGCGGAATGATGGCACAAGCTGCCTGATTACCCCGCAGCTCCACCCCCTTTTCCAGGTAAATTTTACAGAGAGGCGGCAGGATTTGCTTGGCGATCCCTTCATGCACTAGCAAGGTTTCCATGGTATTGCAGGTACCATAACGCTGCGTCTTGGCATTATCGGCAATGCGAATCGCCTTGTCCAGATCAGCCTGGTCATCGATATAGACATGGCAGATCCCATCCAAATGTTTGATAACGGGGATACATGCTTCATTAGAAATGCGCTCGATCAGCCCTTTTCCACCCCGCGGCACGATGATGTCGACAAATTCTTTCATGGTAATAAGCTCACCAACCGCCGCACGATCACTGGTTTCAATCACTTGTACCGCCATTTCTGGTAATCCAGCTGTTCTTAATCCTTCTTTCACGCACGTGGCAATAGCTTGATTACTATGCATCGCTTCCGATCCACCACGCAGTATGGCCGCATTGCCCGCTTTCAGACATAAACCGGCTGCATCTGCCGTAACATTTGGCCGCGCTTCATAAATGATCCCGATCACACCCAACGGGACGCGCATTTTCCCCACTTGTATGCCAGACGGACGATAATTCAAATCGCTCATTTCACCGATGGGGTCAGGCAAAGCGGCAATTTGCAACAGGCCGTCTGCCATACTCGTGATACTCTTGGAAGAAAGCGCCAGACGATCGATCATAGCCGAACCTAACCCTTTAACTTTGGCATTCTCGAGATCATGTGCATTTGCCATCAGCAAGCTTTTCTCATCACGCCGGATCGCATCGGCCATCGCCATCAGCGCCCGATTTTTGCTGGCCGTATCCGCTTTTGCCATTAACCGCGAAGCAGCCCGGGCGTTCTGACCAACCGCTTGCATGTAAACTTTAATATTTGTGATATCCATCAAGTAACTCCAAAATGAGCAACATCCTACTGCAGCAGCCGGATAACCAATCAGAAAATCTCTCTAACCGGGATTGATAGTGGCTTCTGCCCAGTACACATAGACAACATAACCTACTATTTTACATCGCACACTCAGCCAGCACATGTTTTTTTGGCTATGGATCGTTCCAATACAAGTTCTAACACAGCCTGCCAAACCCCGTTACAATAAAAACTAATCGATGCGCTACCATCAGAAACTGTCTGGCAAAACGATTTCCATTAGAATCAAGTATTTTTTGATGACAAGCCAAGAGATGTCATACAAAACGGATATAAATGATGAGGAATGGAACTTGATAAAAAAGAGTTTGATCCTGTCAGCAAACGAGGCAATAGCCATAAACATAGCAAAAGAGTCATTGTGAAGCCATGCTGTATGTCGTCAGAGGCGGTATTCAATGGCGGCAAAAAGGTCAAAGGCCACAAGCGACATATTGTGGTGGACATTCTCGGCAATTTACTCCTCGTCGTCAAAGTGCATGCTCGCTAATGTGAGCGATACCAAAAGTACTTGCGGTGTGTTGGAAGATGTTGTTCATAAATATCCTTCACTCAAAGCGTTCTCAGGGGATGCCGGCTATCGAGGCACAGCGGTTGACTTCGCAGCTAATAGGTTGGGCCGGATCTTGCACATTTCAGAAAAAATCAAAGGTAAATGGACTGTTTTACCGAAGCGGCGGGTAGTCGAACGCGCGTTCTCCTGGCTGGATAACTTTCGCCGCTTATCAAAGGACTTCGAGATCCTGCCAGGCACTGCCAAAAATATGATTCGAATCGCCATGATGAAAATAACACTTACAAATTGCGTTTAATGTTTTGCCAGACAGCCTCTAAGTAAATTAACTGCAACGACACCTATTGAGCTGCTGCCAAAGATTGAGATTGAAGGCCACCTACAACACGACAAGCGGAAAATCGAGCAAATTGAACGTCGTGTTATTAAAGGTGAAGTGATTCCTCACGAAGAGAAAGTATTCCCCATTTTTGAACCCCACACCGTATGGATCAGCAAAGGTAAAACAGGCGTAGCGGTTGAGTTGGGTGTCAAAGTATGTATCCTGGAAGACCAGCATCCATTCATCTTGCATCATCACGTGATGGAAAAACAAACGGATGATCAAATTGCAGTCGCTATGGCCACAGAAGCTAAAAAACACTTTCCCACACTCAATACCTGTAACTTTGACAAAGGCTTTCATACACCCGCCAACCAAGACGATTAACCCAACATCTTGACCAGGTCACGCTGCCCAGAAAAAGCAAGTTATCCAAAGAGCGTCAAGCGGTAGAACCCGCAATCAATACATTGGAAGTGCACGGCTTGGACCAATGCCCAGATCATGGCATCGATGGTTTTAAACGTTATGTTGCACTGGCCATCGCCACTAGAAATATCCACCGAATGGGCAATATTCTATGGCGACAGGATGTGGAACGTGAACGCAGAACAAAAGAGCGAAGTATAAAACACCGAAGAGCAGCCTGAACAGCTATCCAGCCAACGCAAAAAACCCCTGATTGTGTGCAATCAGGGGCTGGTAGCGGGCAAAAAATGAGTTTCTGGTGCTACTCTCCCGCCAACAAATGTAATCGGAAGCCTTTTTGAAGGCACGCTCTCATTGCATTTGTTCAGGGCCGCCTAAGAATTAAGCAGCTTGCTTAAGAAAATTGGGGTTCTCGGGCTGGCACTATTTATAATTTTGATACATTATTTCCATCCAATCTAAATTTATCTGGAGGCATAATTTGCAACTGGTAGATCAATGGTATATTAGTTGAACTTATCGCTGCGTGATTTGCGTTAGTACAATTTATATCGATTCGATCATTTTAGCGTACACTTTGTTACTGACAGTAAGTGGCAATATTGTTTAAGGCCTCAGCCGCATACTGCTGGCGCAAGCGATCATCCACATCAATGACGCCGCCATTGTCATCCGGCACTGACAAACGCTCGGAGTTTCTGAGCAATTCCAGATTGCTTCGCGCTCTCAGGCAATTCTCCTTTTTCATGTTCGCTTCCGCTAGTTGTTTGCTTTTTGCTTCCTCCCGAGCGGTGCGTTTTTCTTTCCATGTTTGTTCCTTCTTTGCTGCATCTTTTGTGCCGTCTTTACCATCATCATTGGCAGACTGTGAGGAGGACTGGATATCAATCATTTTTTCATTTTTGCTCGCGCCAGCAGGCGGCAATTGATCAGAGTATTGCGCCTTTCCCCTGCCATCTACCCATTTGTATACCTGACTGTTTGCGTTTCCAGTAAGGAGCAGCAATAAAGTCACAATCATGAAATTTGGCATGATTTTTCTCCTAAAATAAAAAGTATCGAGCAAATTTATTTAAACTTTATGAGGTAATAAAAAGAACTGGCCAATTAAGAGGTCTCGTGTGGACAAGAGATTCACGTGCTGGATCAAATATGATTCAATGGCTCTTAGAGGTGATTTGCGATGAGCCGAGACAATTCGTTTGAAAAGGGCTAACGGGCAAGGCGCGACATACCGGAAAAGTATGGCAACTGGAACGCGTATATCGTCGGCCATTTGCGATGGCGTGGTTTGGTGTCTGAGAGGCCGTTTTAGTGGCTTAATCATGCAATCTTGAAGATGGCGCCGCATACAGCATTGAATCATCCCAGTCTGAAATACTAGACCATCCGCTCGCGGTATCTCCCGGCGAAGCAGAAGCGCTCAATCAAGAACATACCGAAATACGGTTATTGAGCTCGACTGGATATACCCGCACAAAATCAACGCTTTCGAGAATGTGGAGATTGAGTCAATTGCAGGAAAGCGCCTTTCTTCTGACCAGCCATTAATAGCGCAGAACTTTCGCCCATTACTGGAATTTAAAAGCTGGACTGCTTCGAGTGGAATATGCTCGAAACCATGAAATATATTAGCTCTGAGCTGATCTAGTCAGATCACATCGCTGTTTCTTTTTAGCGGTCGGGGTGCTATGCATATGCATTATGCCTGCCCATTGTTATCCCATCGCATCATCATACGATAAAGCAGAATTAATTTGATCAGCCGCTGCTTCACGTGAAAGATTCTCACGCCCTCACCCCTGGTTAATGCAACTATAATATCTTGTCGTCAATGCTGTTGGCCGGTTGTTAAGTCGATAACGAATCGACGGAACACTTTTTTTTCCTGTTATGATCTCTCTTCCATGAAGAATGCAACAGCTTGCTTAACCATCGGTAATGCAGCTCACAGCGGATGTTTTCCCCATGTATCTTCCTTGGGTGGAAATATCAGCGGAATTCTAAAGGATAATATAGGAACAATCAGGAAAATATATTGCCAGCCAATCTAGCAATACAAAGACTCATGAAACTTATTAAGAATAAATAAAATGGAGTATTTATGCGTTATTGGCTAATGAAATCAGAGCCAACAGAAGTCAGCATCGATGATCTAGCTGCAAGACCCGAGCAGACCGTTGCCTGGGATGGAGTAAGAAACTATCAAGCGCGTAATTTTATGCGCAATCAAATGCAGATTGGCGATCAGGCGTTTTTCTATCATTCCAGTTGCGCCGAACCCGGCATTGTTGGCATCACAACAGTTTCCAGGCTTGCTTATCCCGATGCCACGCAATTCGATCCCAAAAGCAAATACTACGATCCCAAGGCTACACCAGAAAATCCCCGATGGTTTAATGTTGAGGTTACGCTCACAAAAAAAACCCGCCTGATTCCCATTAAGGAATTAAGAAGCTATCCTGAACTCGCCAATATGAAAATCCTGCAAAAAGGCAACCGTTTATCGATCACGCCGGTCGACCCTGCAGAATGGGCGTTTATTGTGAATATCTTATGAAGCTGTTACTTTCACTACTCACATCGACGTTATTTTTATCATTAAAAGCTCAGGCTAAAGAACTGGGCTGAATGCATGGAGTGGTGGCTGATTTATCTACTGCTAGGAGGAACGATCGGCTTTCTCGCGGGCCTGCTGGGAATTGGTGGGGGTCTGGTCATGGTGCCTGCACTTACTTTCATCTTTACGGCGCAGGACTTTCCGCCTGAGCGCATCCTGCATTTCGCGCTGGGGACCACCATGGCGACCATTGTCTTCACTTCGCTCGCTAGCCTGCGCATGCATCATGCGCATGGTGCAGTTTACTGGTGGATCGTCAAATATCTTTCTCCGGGCATTATCCTGGGAACGCTAGTTGGCTCTACGGTTGCCGGATTACTGTCCACACAAGTATTGGGCATTATCTTCGTTATCTTCATTTATTATGCCGCAACCCAGATGTGGCTAAAAATCAGGTCCACTTCCAGCCATGCCTTGCCTGGCAAAGCTGGGATGATTGTAGTGGGCAGCCTGATAGGCACGCTATCCAGCCTAGTTGCGATAGGAGGAGGATTATTGACTGTACCGTTCCTTTCCATGTGCAATGTCAAGCTTCAATACGCAATTGGGACAGCTGCTGCAGCAGGTTTTCCGATTGCAGTAGCGGGCACGCTTGGTTATATCATCAATGGCCTGTTACAGGCACAGCCTCTGCCAGACTCTAGTTTGGGCTATGTTTATCTGCCCGCGGTCGGCTGGATTGCTATGGCGAGCATGCTCACGGCTCCACTGGGTGCCAAAGTTACTCATAACATGCAAACGGCGACGCTCAGGAAAATATTTGTGATACTGCTTTATTTTTTGGGAACTAAAATGCTGCTCAACATTTTCCAATAAATGGAAATGTATTTACAGACTTTCAGTTAATCGGCGCAATGCTTCCTGATATCGTTTCACCGTTTGCGCGAGAATGTCATCAGGAATAGCGGGCGCAGGCGGTTGTTTATTCCACTTAAGTTGCTCCAGCCAATCACGAACAAACTGCTTGTCATAGCTCGGCGGATTTTTTCCGGGCTGATACTGATCAGACGGCCAGAAACGTGATGAATCTGGCGTCAATACTTCATCGATCAAATAGAGATTGCCTGCATGATCTTGACCAAATTCGAATTTAGTGTCGGCGATGATCACGCCTCGGCTCGCGGCATAATCGGCGGCCTCGGTATACAGTGCAATGGCTTTGCTGCGAACTTCTGCAGCCAGCGTTTGCCCCAGCAATTGTTCGCATTCGTCAAACGAAATGTTTTCATCATGCTCACCTGCCATCGCCTTGGTGGAAGGCGTAAAAATGGCACCAGCAGGTAATTTTCCCGCTTCCTGCAAACCTGGAGGCAGCATAATGCCACTGATAGCGCCTGTTCGCTGATAATCCTTCCAGCCCGAACCCACAATATAGCCTCGCACAATCGCCTCTATCGGTAAAGGCTTGAGTCGTTTGACGACAAAAGCGCGATCAATCACCTGTTCGCGCTCTTCCGTTGACACTACTGACTCAGGAAGAATACCCGTCAAATGATTAGGCAGAATATGGTTTAGCTTCTCGAACCAAAAATTAGATAATTGCGTCAGTACCTTACCCTTTCCCGGCACCGCTGTTGGCAACACTACGTCGAATGCTGACAGGCGATCTGTCTGGATAATTAATAGTTTATCTTGACCGATGGCATAAATGTCACGCACTTTGCCGCGGTGCAGCAAAGGCAGGGTTTTTATGTGAGTTTCAAATAAGTCCATTGAATCGCTCATGGAATGTAGATTATGATTAAATTTCAGGAAAAGATTAAGTCAGCCATTTTGTAACGATGCTTTGATGGCTTCAGCTTGCCGCAAAGCTTGCTCAACCGTTTCGGCAAGGACAGTGAAATGTCCCATTTTCCTACCTGGTCTCGCCTCTCGCTTGCCGTACAAATGCAGTTTGGCAGTAGAATTACTTAACACCTTGCACCAATCAGGCTCTCTCGATTGCCACAGGTTTCCCAGTAAATTCACCATCACGACAGGTGTGAGCAGTGCTGTATCACCCTGCGGCAATCGACATAAAATGCGCGCTTGCTGCTCGAATTGGGAAGTGATGCAGGCATCGAGCGTATAGTGACCACTGTTGTGCGGACGAGGTGCAATTTCATTGATGAGTAACCGGCCATCGGCAAGGATAAAAAACTCGATACAGAGCACGCCGCGGTAATCAAGCTTGATTGCCACCTCTGTGGCCATTTTTCTGGCCTGCTGGGCGACCCCTTCCGGTATCCTCGCAGGAATGATACTCATATCAAGAATACCTTGCGAATGGTGATTCTCTGCTACCGGAAATAGAGTGATCACGTCATCAAAGCCACGCGCAACGATTACGGAAATCTCGCAAGCAAGTGGCAATAACTGTTCCAGTACACAAGGCTGTTGTTGCAGGCTTGTGAAGGCATCCATCAATTCATGGGAAGCATCTATCCTCACCTGCCCTTTACCATCATAACCAAACTGGCTAACCTTGAGGATGCCAGGAAAAAATGCTGCATTGATCTCGCCCGACAAATCGTCGCTATTGCGGATAACCCTAAACGGAGCAACAGAAAAACCATTTCCTGCCAAAAACTGTTTTTCCAGCATGCGGTTTTGTGCGATGGAAACACTCCGTGCATGAGGACTCACAACGCAATATTTCTCCAGAAACTGCAGCGCCTCAGCAGGCACATTCTCAAATTCTGTGGTCACCCCTGTGCAGGTAGCGCTCAGTTCGCGCAAAGCATCAGGGTCATGATAATCCGCGCACAAATGTCGCTCTGCAATATTGCCAGCAGGGCTGTCCTCAGAAGGATCCAAAACGGTGACGCGATAACCCATGCTCTGAGCGGCCATGGTAAACATGCGTCCAAGCTGTCCTCCGCCCAGCAGGCCAAGCATTGCACCTGGCATAATGCTGCTCATGATTCAGGCAATGTCATGGCAGCAACTGAAGCAGCTTGAGCTGCACGGAATGACTCGAGATGCCCTGCAAGTGCTTTGTTACCGATCGCCAGTAACGCGACTGCAAAAAGTCCAGCATTAGCTGCGCCCCCTTCCCCAATGGCAAAAGTGGCAACTGGAACACCTTTGGGCATTTGAACGATGGAAAGAAGCGAATCGATGCCTTGCAGCTGCTTGGAAGTCACCGGCACACCGAGCACCGGCAAGATTGTCTTAGCGGCGATCATGCCAGGTAAATGCGCAGCGCCCCCCGCCCCTGCAATAATACACTGTATGCCACGTTTCATTGCTGTCTCGGCAAATTCAAACATACGATCCGGTGTGCGATGCGCTGAAACAATCAAAGTTTCGTGCGAAATATTAAAATTTTTGAGAACCTGGACAGCATGTTGCATGACACTCCAGTCGCTGCTGCTGCCCATGACAATACTTACTAATGGATTATCCATTCAGAACGGAATAATGTGTTAAAAAATCATTGAAGATGACGAAAGTGGTAATAATAAACTAGAATTTCGTTTTCAAGCCGGATGTTTTAGCAGTTTACGCCATATCTTGTGGTAATCTCATCTGTATGATCTGTATGAAATGCATTAACTGATAATAAATCCTATGAATTTTCAACGCGGTCAAAAAAAAGAAGAACCGGAGATCAATCTTGTCCCCATGATCGATGTACTGCTGGTCATCCTGATTTTTCTGGTGGTTACCACGACATACTCAAAATTCGCTGAACTCGAGATTACACTACCAGAAGCAGCCACCACAGAAACTGATAAAAATATCAAACAACCCAATACTATCGATGTCACAGTGAGTGCAGCAGGCAGCTACACCATTAACCTTGTGCCTATAACCTTTTCCAGCATTGAAGGATTACGTGACGAATTACAAGCTGCTGCCAAGAATGAGATAAATCCGGTTATCATTATCAATGCAGATGCAAAAGCCACTCACCAATCTGTCATAACGATCATGGAAGCCGCTCGGCTTGCCGGGTACAATCAGGTAACATTTAGTACTGAAGCGAAAAATAACACCGAGTAATTTATTGTGACTTCGGATAATATTTTTTTCTTGATCAATCATTATTCATACGCTAATGACTTCTTTATTCAATTTTATTTTTAAAGGAAGAAAAATGAGCAATAATCTGGAAAATTTTTCTCAGGCCGCACAATCTGGCAGCACTTACGTACTGGCCCCCCTGCCTTATGCAGATAATGCATTGGAACCGGTTATCTCTGCTCATACCCTGAGCTTCCACTATGGCAAGCATCACAAGGCATACGTCGATAATTTAAACAAACTCGTTGCAGATACTGTATTTGCAGGACAATCACTGGAAAAAATCATCGCCACTACGGCTGGCCAGGCAGATAAAGCAGGTATTTTCAATAATGCTGCACAAGTCTGGAATCATATGTTTTACTGGCATAGCCTCAGTCCCACGGGTGGTGGTGAACCTCCCGCGGCTTTGAAACAAAAAATCGAAGCTTCATTTGGCAATGTAGACGCCTGTAAAAAGGAATTTGCTAATGCAGCCGTAACACAATTTGGCAGCGGTTGGGCCTGGCTGGTGCAGGAAGGAGATAAACTCGCCATCGCCAAAACCAGTAATGCTGATTCTCCACTTACAAAAAATATCAGACCGTTGTTAACCATTGATGTTTGGGAACATGCCTATTATCTGGACTATCAGAATCGACGACCTGATTATGTCAATACGATTCTTGATAAATTGATCAATTGGGAATTCGCGGCTGCAAACCTGAGTTAAATTGCCGGATTTATGACGCATATCACCATTGCACTTTCGAAGGGTCGTATTTTCGAGGATACGGTCCCTTTTCTGAAAGCAGCCGGGATCATCGCACAGGACGATCCCGAAATCTCACGTAAATTAATCATCGCAACTAATAACCCACAGGTGCGTATCATCATGGTACGTGCCTCAGATGTTCCGACTTACGTGCAGTATGGTGCAGCCGATCTAGGTGTAGCTGGTAAAGATGTCTTGCTGGAGTACGGCGGTGCGGGTCTTTATCAGCCGCTTGATTTGCAGATTGCCCGCTGCCGCATGATGGTTGCTGTACCCAAGGATTTCGATTACGAATCAGCTGTTTTTCAAGGCGCCCGGCTACGGGTCGCCACCAAATATTTAAAAACTGCACGTGATCATTTTGCTGAGAAAGGGATGCATGTCGATCTCATCAAATTGTATGGCTCAATGGAGCTTGCGCCATTGGTTGGCTTGGCTGACGCGATTGTCGATCTCGTTTCGAGCGGTAATACCCTGAAAGCCAATCACTTGAAAGCTGTTGAGGAAATCATGCCCATTTCAGCGCAATTGATTATTAATCAAGCAGCACTAAAACTAAAGCGCGAGGCTATTCAGCCACTCCTTGAAGCATTTCGATCTGCGATTAAAGTAGATTAAATAGGCTCAAGTATCACTATACTCAAACCGCGCAACCATTATTCAAGCCCTATGATAAAGCTTAACCGATTGTCTTCCACCGACGCCAGCTTTGATGAAGCACTCAACACCTTATTGGCTTTCGAAAGTACTCTGGATGAAACCGTTAACGAAACAGTGATTCATATTCTGACTGATATCAAAAGACGTGGGGATGATGCATTGCTTGACTATACCCGTCGCTTCGATCATTTAGAGGTCTCTTCGATTGCAGAAATTGAATTACCTAAAAGTGACTGGCAGCGATCGCTGCAACAACTGCCATCTAACGAAAAAGAAGCGTTAGAACAAGCTGCACGGCGGATACGCGCATACCATGAAAGACAATTGTCCCAATCCTGGCAATATACCGAACCGGATGGCACATTACTTGGGCAAAAAATCACTGCGCTCGATCGCGTAGGATTGTATGTGCCTGGTGGAAAAGCCTCCTACCCGTCCTCCGTTCTGATGAATGCCATCCCGGCCAAAGTAGCAGGTGTTAACGAGCTGATCATGGTAGTCCCAACTCCTCGCGGTGAGAAAAACGATTTGGTGCTTGCAGCAGCGGCCATCTCCGGAGTAGACCGCGTTTTTACAATAGGCGGGGCCCAGGCAATTGGTGCACTGGCATATGGCACGGTGACCATACCCAAAGTTGATAAAATCGTTGGACCCGGGAATGCTTATGTCGCAGCCGCCAAACGCTTTGTTTTCGGGCTGGTTGGCATCGATATGGTCGCGGGTCCTTCAGAAATCCTGGTGATCTGTGATGGAAAGACTGATCCTGATTGGATCGCCATGGATCTATTTTCGCAAGCTGAGCACGATGAGCAAGCACAATCCATTTTGCTTTGTCCGGACCAAGACTTTCTTGATGCAGTTGCTGCAAGCATTATTCGGCAGCTTGAAATCATGCCGCGAAAAGAAGTTATCTGCGCCTCACTAGAAGGCCGCGGTGCTTTGATCAAGGTGCGCGATTTGGAGGAAGCATGCGTGATCGCTAACCGAATCGCCCCAGAACATCTGGAATTATCGGTGGATCAGCCAGAGCAATGGATCAGCAAACTGAAACATGCCGGCGCAATTTTCATGGGATATCATACTTGTGAAGCACTAGGAGACTATTGTGCTGGACCGAATCACGTGCTGCCGACTTCTGGTACAGCACGGTTTTCCTCACCCTTGGGTGTTTACGATTTTCAGAAACGCACCAGCCTGATCCAGGTATCCCGGCAAGGCGCCGCTACCTTGGGCGCCATCGCCTCTACCCTGGCCAGGGGTGAAGGGCTGCAGGCCCATGCTATGTCCGCTGAATTCCGCTGCAAATAGTCATTTGAAGGTAGAGCATACATGAATAAAGCGTTTGTAAAAGAAACCGATACAACGGATGAATTTGATGAAGAAGCATCTGTTTTGCCACTACCCACAGGCAGCAAGAACTATATTACCCCAGGCGGCCATGCTCGCCTGACAGAAGAATATCTATGGCTGCTCAATAGGGAACGGCCTGATGTCACCGCAGCGGTTGCATGGGCTGCTGGCAATGGCGATCGCTCCGAAAATGGCGATTACCTCTACGGCAAGAAACGGCTACGTGAGATAGACAAGCGACTGCGTTTTCTATCCAAGCGGCTGGATATGGCCGAAATCGTCGACCCAACCGCGCCACGCGAAGATTCTTCACGCATCTTTTTTGGTGCCACTGTCTGCTACGCTGATCAGGACAGCCATGAAAAAACTGTCTCCATCGTCGGGATTGATGAAATCGACCCCTTGAGAGGATATATCAGTTGGATCTCTCCAGTAGCGCGTGCGCTGATCTCTGCGCGTGAAGGCGATAGCGTCACCCTGCGCACCCCTTCAGGTATCGAAAAACTCGATATCCTGTCAGTCGATTATCAATCGATTGCTATTCCGCCTTTTAAGCCAGTTACCTCAAAATAGCTCCTCTCTAATATTAAGTAATCAAAGAGTGAAGCCACCCATCGTTGTGGCATGACGGTGAAAGTGCGAAATTCGCTCCGCCTGGCAATCTGCAACTTGGCTCCGAGTAGCTCCTCTACCGCCTTGGCGAAAGGTTGGCCTTGATATCCACCAACCGGCCAGAATGCATTGCACTTGGCGCAATTCTGCTGCACAGCATCCGATCGCAAGAAGAACGCTGTTACGATCCATTATATCAGCGGTTGTGGCGGCAATCGCATGGGGAAGTCTTTTGGGTATAAACCGCAATGTAGCGCTTGATCCTCGACACTTTCTTTCCAGCATCGCAGCCCTTCACATGAGCGCTATCCGTGTTCCTTACACTTCGTGCGTCGATGATCAAGAAGCTCGTCAGGGATTTGCGCCCCTGTTAGGTACGGACCATGCCAACTATATTTTTTAAAACCTGTTCCAGAGTATTTCTGCCATCTGGATCAAGCTCACTCCACTTGGAAAAGATGCCTATACCGTTTGCCACTTGGGAAACTCACCCAGCAGCATCCGCCACTGGCACCCGATTTTCAGCGAATACAGCACGCCGCAAAATACTTTACATTAATCAACCGTCCCTAGCTTCGTCTGCTTGTGCATGCTCTCCAACAGAGGCCAGACATCCTCAAACGACTCTCGGTTAATGTTGCTTGGGCATCTTCCTCATCCCCAAAGTCTACGACATTCACTTGATCGTGAACAGACTCTTAGCGTTTAAATGCATGCAATGAAAAAGCCAGGTATTATTCATCACTCTGTCAATCTGGTAAGAGGTCACCAAATCTAAGTAATCACGGGCGTCTATCATGTTGCGCCGATTTCATGGTATTGTAACTTGCTGCCTAAGCCCTTACCCAGGCTGGTGGCGATTAGTTGTGTGACATAACATATACCCCATTCCTTCGGAGTATCTTATCAACCGTATTGAAAATGCCTTCCTAGCAATTAATGATGATATAGCCATACATTAGGGAACTTGTGAATATAGATATCGTCTACCGATCATCTTAAAAAAAACCTGCCCAATTGAAATTAGCTTACTTACAACAAATTTGTTTTAAAATAGTAAGTAAATCTCAGAAAGACATAGGTAAGTATTTACCCCCTAATCTCTCTTCCTTAATAACTTTAATCAACCACTCCTGAATCTTTAGTAATAAAAAAGAATGAATATGCGCAATAAAATCCCACGCGTTGGTTTTGTTTCGCTCGGTTGCCCCAAGGCTACCGTTGATTCCGAGCGCATCCTGACGCGTCTGCGGGCGGAAGGTTATCTTATTTCACCCAACTACGAAGATTCAGATCTGGTTGTGGTCAACACCTGTGGTTTTATCGACAGCGCTATTGCCGAATCGCTCGATGCCATTGGTGAAGCACTCACCGAAAACGGCAAAGTCATTGTCACTGGATGTCTTGGTGCGAAAGGGGATATTGTGAAACAAGCACACCCCAACGTGCTATCGGTCACGGGACCACAAGCTACCGATGAAGTCATGGAAGCCATTCATACGCATTTACCCAAACTGCATGACCCTTATGTTGATCTGGTGCCGCCTCAAGGAATAAGGCTGACACCCAATCATTACGCCTATGTAAAAATTTCTGAAGGCTGTAATCATCGATGCACTTTCTGCATCATCCCCAGCATGCGCGGCAATCTCGTTAGCCGTCCTGTCGGGGATATCATGCAGGAGGCGCAAAGCTTGGTCGATGCTGGCGTTAAAGAATTGCTAGTCATTTCCCAGGATACGAGCGCTTATGGGGTTGACCTGAAATACCGCACTGGTTTCTGGGGGGGCAAACCAGTTAAAACACGCATTACTGAGCTCGCGCAGGCAATGGGCGAATTGGGCGTATGGGTGCGCTTACATTATGTCTATCCCTATCCGCATGTTGATGAACTCATCCCGTTGATGGCAGAGGGTAAGATTGTTCCCTATCTGGATATTCCTTTCCAGCATGCGAATGCGCGCATTCTGAAATTGATGAAACGCCCCGCTGATAGCGAAGACGTGCTTACCCGTATACAGCAATGGCGTGCCATCTGCCCTGATATCACGCTGCGAAGTACGTTTATCGTTGGCTTTCCAGGTGAAACCGAAGCAGAATTTGAGGAGTTGCTAGATTTTCTTAAAACCGCTCAGCTGGATCGTGTCGGTGCGTTCATGTATTCGCCAGTTGAAGGAGCTGCCGCCAATAGTTTACCCAATCACATTCATCCTGAATTACAGCAAGTACGTTTAGCACGCTTAATGGCGTTGCAGGAAGAAATCAGTGCTCACCGCCTTGCACAAAAAGTGGGTAAAACCTTACAAGTGCTTGTTGATGAGGTTGATGAGCAAGGCGCAGTTGCACGCAGCCATGCTGATGCACCAGAAATCGACGGACTGGTCTATGTTGAAAACGGTCAATCATTAAGTCAGGGCGATATGGTAAAGGTACGTATCACGCATTCTGATGAGCATGATCTATGGGCGGAAATCATTTGATTCATTAGTGTTAACTATTATTTATCTTAAAGGAGAGCATTTTGGAGCTTATATTATGGCGCCATGCAGAAGCAGAAGATGGATTCCCCGATGCTGCACGCAAACTAACTGAAAAAGGGTTAAAGCAAGCCCATAATATGGCCCAGTGGCTTAAACCCAGATTACCTAAGAAAGTACGCATCATTGTCAGCCCTGCTAAGCGTGCTCAGCAAACCGCTCTGGCACTCAGCGATGATTTTGAAACCATTCAGGAAATAGGAACCAGTGCAACCGCTGACACGATTCTCACTGCTACTAACTGGCCTTACACTGATGGTGTGGTACTTGTTGTAGGTCATCAGCCAACTTTGGGAAATATTGCTGCTTTATTGATCTGCAACAACCGCGCCAACTTTGGTATCAAAAAAGGAGCAATCTGGTGGTTTAGCTATAAGCAAAACACTGATACTGAAAATACTATCTTGCGCGCTGTCATGAATCCGGACATGGTGTAAACATACGGAAAACTCATTCTCTTTCTTGAATTGAGCTATGGCACGCTTGATTCTTTTCAATAAACCTTATGGTGTAATTTGTCAGTTTACACCCCAGATTGGATGTCAATCATTAAAAGATTTTGTTCCAATACCTAATTTTTACCCAGCCGGAAGATTGGATATCGATAGCGAAGGACTAGTATTACTCACCGATGATGGAAAACTGCAGCATAAAATCAGCAATCCGAAATTCAAGCAATCCAAGATATATTGGGCGCAAGTAGAAGGTACACCCAACCGATCAGATCTTCAGCAGCTGCGCAAGGGAATAATATTGAAGGGTTACAAAACCCAACCCGCAAGAATTCGTTTAATGGATGAACCAACTCATCTTTGGTCACGAACTCCACCGATACGTTTTCGCAAAAATATTCCTACTTCCTGGATAGAGCTTACCCTTACTGAAGGAAAGAATCGGCAGGTACGGCATATGACGGCAGCAATCGGGTTTCCTACGCTGCGATTGATTCGAATTGCTATTGGCAAATATACACTGACTGATCTTGATCCAGGTAAGTGGCGGATTCTTGAATAATTTACTACTTAGGATAACCAGCAAAAAATTGGAAAATTCCTATAATAAAAATGTCACGAAATTTCTTGACTAACCTTATACATCTCTTTAGATTGCATCATTAGATATGGCCAGATTTTAAAGGAGGAATAAAACTAATATGGACATAGTTTCAGCACTATCAGGATTCATTGATTTACCATGGTGGGGATATATCATTGTTACTTTGGTAATTACCCATATCACGATTGCCTGCATCACAATTTACTTACATCGCCATTCGGCCCACAGAGCATTGGATTTGCATCCTATCCCCAGTCATTTCTTTCGTTTCTGGCTATGGTTGACTACCGGTATGGTTACAAAAGAATGGACTGCGATTCATCGCAAGCATCATGCAAAATGTGAAACTTTGGATGATCCACACAGTCCTCAGATTTTTGGCATTAAAAAAGTACTGACTGAAGGAGCTGAACTTTATCGGTTAGAAGCAAAAAACAAAGAAACCATGGAAAGGTATGGGCATGGCACACCAGATGACTGGATAGAACGTAATGTTTACACAAAATATAGCGCATCCGGTATTGGGCTCTTACTGATCATTCATTTTATTCTGTTTGGCCCTATTGGCATTACCATATGGGCAATTCAAATGCTCTGGACACCTGTATTTGCTGCAGGTGTCATCAACGGTATTGGGCACTTCTGGGGATATCGCAATTTTCAGGCGGAAGATGCTAGCCGTAATATTATTCCTTGGGGTATCCTGATTGGCGGCGAAGAGTTGCATAACAACCATCACGCTTACCCTACTTCAGCCAGATTATCCAATAAATGGTTTGAATTTGATATTGGCTGGATGTACATACGTATTCTGGAAATGATGGGATTGGCGACTGTCAAGAAAACCGCACCAAAACTTAACATCAATAAAACCAAAACTGAATGTGACTTCGATACCCTGCAGGCAGTAATTGCTCATCGTTATGAAGTATTGGCAAAATATTCGCAGTCTCTCAAAGCAATGCTCAAGAAAGAAGTGGAACATTTAAGAGAAACCGCTACCCATCACGGAATAGATGGAAACACTTTGAAGCGATGGATACTGGCAGATGCAAAAACCTTGCAAGAAGATGAACGCATCAAACTGAATCTGGTTTTAAGTAAAACTAAAAGTCTTGATACGGTTTACACGATGCGTGAAGAACTTGCTGCAATATGGCAACGTTCCGCTGCCTCGAAAGATGAACTCGTCAAACAGCTTGAAGATTGGTGTCATCGCGCAGAGGAAAGCGGGATCGAAGTACTTGAGAAATTCTCACGCCGGCTACGCTGCTATGCATAATTAGGCTACTATAAACCGGGCAGAGACCCTGAGAAGTTACACTTTCCCTTGTCTTTTGCCCGGTGGTTGTACCTAATGAAAAGCTATCGGCAATCCAACCTTGCTTCTAGTTAGTTTTATATCAAAATAACATCATACTGCTCTTGCGAGTAAGATGCTTCTACTTGTAGACTAATAGGTTTTTCAATAAAATCAGCTAGCTGTGCAAGGCTCTGCGATTCCTCATCTAGGAATAAATCAATTACTTGCTGCGAAGCAAGGATACGGAGTTCATTAGCATCAAATTGCCGGGATTCTCGTAACAATTCACGTAAGATTTCATAACAAACCGTTTGCGCTGTCCGAATTTGTCCACGCCCCTGGCAAGTTGGGCAGGGCTCACATAAGATATGAGCCAGGCTCTCACGCGCCCGCTTTCGTGTCATTTCCACCAATCCTAAAGCAGAAAATCCATTGACAGCCATACGCGTTCTATCCTTCATCAAGGTTTTGTTCAATTCTGCTAATACAGCATTTTTATGCTCTTCATTCTCCATATCGATAAAATCGATGATGATAATACCACCCAAATTTCGTAAGCGGAGCTGTCGTGCTATGACCTGTGCTGCTTCTAAATTGGTTTTAAATATGGTGTCATCAAAATTACGTACCCCAATAAATCTACCAGTATTAACATCCATGGTAGTTAGTGCTTCGGTTTGATCAATAATGACATAGCCGCCTGATTTTAGATCAACCCGCCGCGCAAGTGATCGCTCAATTTCTTCTTCGACACCATGCAAATCGAATAATGGACGCTTCCCAGTATAGTGATCGATTTTCCCTGCAACATTGCTCATATAGTTTTGAGCAAAAGCAACCATTTTCAGAAAAGTTTCTCGTGAATCCACCTGGATACGATAAGCATCATCGTCGACAAAATCACGTAGCACTCGATGACTCAGATCTAGATCCTGGTAAAGTAAAACAGGAGAATTAACCGTTAATGCTTTATTCTGAATGTCATGCCAGAGCTTGTGTAGATACTCTATGTCTGCGTGCAAATCTAATTCGCTTGCCGTTTCAGCCATTGTCCGTATGATGTAACCTCCTTTCGCATCAACGGGAAGAATTTGCTGTAGCTTCTCGCGTAATAATTCACGTTCAAAATTATCTTCAATACGTTGAGAAACGCCAATATGGGATTCCCGTGGCAAATAGACAAGCATTCGCCCAGCAATACTGATTTGAGTGGAAAGTCTTGCTCCTTTTGTTCCAATTGCGTCTTTAATCACTTGAACGAGTATATTACTTCCCTCGTGCAATAATCTTTCAATAGGCCTGCCTTGTTCACCATTTGAGCTTAATTCCTTGATATCTCCCACATGGAGAAATGCTGCCCGTTCCATGCCGATATCTATAAAGGCGGATTGCATGCCTGGTAGTACTCGGCTAACCCGGCCATTATAGATATTACCAACGATACCTCGACTGCTCGCTCGCTCTATATGTAATTCCTGCACAACACCTTGCTCTATGACAGCAACACGTGTTTCCTGTGGTGTGACATTGATAAGAATCTCTTTACTCATTTAGGATGTACAGTACAATCTCTTTCCCGGCTTTCAGGAAAATACTTTTATTCCAGACTCCTCTAGTAATTGAGTTGTCTCAAACAAGGGTAATCCAACCACCCCACTATAACTACCAAAGATCTCGATAATAAAAGCTGCCGCTATACCTTGAATCGCATAAGCACCTGCTTTATCAAAAGCTTCACCACTTGCAATACAAGCCCGAATCTCACGTTTTCCAATATCACGAAACCGCACTGTAGTGACTGACAAGCGATGTTTGACATCGCCCTGTGAGCTTAAAGCAATACCCGTTAGAACCTGATGTGTTCTGCCTGACAGGGTCGACAACATCTTCTCGGCTTCAGTAACGTCCTTAGGTTTCCCGAAAATACATCCATCCAACGCAACGATTGTATCAGCAACTAAAATAGGAAATAACGGCAATTTTCGCTGGATCAGGCGCATCCACCCTGCCTCAGCTTTAGCATGAGTAATACGATAAACATAATCAGCTGGAGATTCGTTCGGAGAGGGCGTTTCATCAATATCAACAGGCCGGGATACGGTTTCTCGCATAAGAAGTACACTATGTTTTACTCCAATTTGTTTCAGTAATTCCCTTCTACGGGAACTACGAGAGGCCAGATATATATAATTTTCGGCAAGTGTCATAATGCTTTGAGTCTGCGAAATAAGTGTTTTATTTCAAGCTAAATCACCTCTGGCAAAGCCGGAGGCTTATTTCTGCTAGCCCTTCAAGGGGGGCGAAAAGCTGCCGCTACCTAAAAGTGGCATCATACACCTAGCTTGAACTGATCATAGTATCCATCCTCCTTTCCTTGATGTCGGATATATCCTCTGACTATCTCTTCATCTAATCCTAGTGTCACCGTCTCACACGGTCAGGTCTTTAGTAATCCCCGGCATTTATTTAAATTTTTTAACAATCTCTTCCTCGGCAGCAGAGTCACCATAATTTATTAATAACCCACCACTAGTTATACACGATGGTAAGGATGTTGCCTGATAATTGATATGGCACGATACAGTTGTTCCGCCAATAATACACGCGCTAAACCATGGGGAAGCGTTAGTCTGGAAAGTGCCAGTACCTCATTGGCCATACTCTTGATATCACGATGCACCCCATCTGCACTACCAATAATAAATGCGACATCCCTTCCATTTCTCATCCAGTCAACTAATGCTTCGGCCAACTTGACTGTGGTGAGCTCCTTTCCCTGTTCATCCATGACTATAATGTGGCAATCTGATGGTAATGCTGTTTGGATACGCTCACCCTCAGCAAATAACAATTGCTCGGTTTGCTTAGCGCCTCGTTTCTCTGGTTTAATTTCGATCAGATGAATCGGGGTTTCTCTTGGCATACGCTGGTGATATTCCATAAAACCAGCGACTATCCAATCTGGCATTTTATTTCCTACGGCCAGGATATGAAATTTCATTACTCAGATCACTTATATTACATCAAGGAATTCTTTTCCTTAACCGCACTGGATTCTGCCCATAGTGATTCCAAATCATAGTATTCACGGATAGCTGGCTGCATAATATGCACTACCACATCACCCAAATCTACCAATAACCATTCTCCAGCTTGTTCGCCTTCAATACTATAGACTTTACCTCCTGCAGCTTTTACTTTCTCTTGTACATGATTAGCTAGCGCTTTAGTCTGACGTGTTGAATTTGCGCTGGCAATAATCATGTAATCAAATAATGACGTAATTTTCCCTGCTTCCAGTACCAGAATATCTTGCGCCTTTAGATCTTCCAACGCGGCGATGATTACCCTTAACAGTTCATCCGTTTTCATTTTTCCTCGTGTAGACGTGATGTGTACCAATATAATTTAATACAATATCAGGAAGCAGATAACGTGCACTTTTTCCAGCAGCAATACAGGCTCTGATAGTTGTTGCTGAAATGTCGAGCAGTGTTGTCGCTGTTGTAAAAATCAGTCCAGCTTGCGTAGACCTTAACATGCACACGTCACCTGTCCAACGACCTAGACATTCATCTTTTAACTTTAGCGGTAAACATGCCTGGCTTGCTGAAGAAACATGACCTGGACGATTAACGATTACTAGATGGCTTAATTCAAACAACTCGCGCCAAAGATACCAATTGGGCAGTTTCAAAAATGCATCTATCCCCATGATAAAACAGAATGCTATCTTCTTCCCCACAAATTCATCTCTTAATTCACGAAGTGACTCCACACTATAACTCTCTCTAGAGCGCCTGATTTCTCGATCGTCTAGCAGAAACCTTCCATTGTTATGAATTGCTCTTTGAAGCATGGTCATACGGTGATATTGCGAAGCAACAGGCTCATTGCGTAAACGTGGACGACCCGCAGGAAGAAAGCGTACTTGATCCAATTGTAAAATTTCAACGAGTTCTTCCGCGATCCTTAAATGTCCAAAATGCACCGGATCAAATGTTCCTCCATAGATTCCAATTAGAGAAAATGTATCATTAGACATTGTTTAATAAGTAATCTAGGAAAAGAGCTATTGAGAAATATTCTCTGCTAGCAGAGTAATGGCAGGTCAGCGCAGAAACCTCAAAACAATGCTAAGCGCATATCCGCTAATATGCTTGCCAAATGTGAAGTAAAACGAGCAGCTGATGCGCCATCGATAACCCGATGATCATAAGATAGCGACAGGGGAATAATCAAACGGGGAACGAGCTCTCCATCACGATAAACGGGCTTTAGGCTTGCCCGCGAGACTCCTAAGATTGCAACTTCGGGAGCATTGATAATAGGCGTGAAAGCGGTACCACCTATCCCTCCAAGACTGGAAATGGTAAAACTAGCACCCTGCATATCAGTTGGTTTTAATTTTCCTTCTCGGGCAAGTGAAGAAAGCTTTCCTAGCTCATCTGCTATCGCAATCACACCTTTCTGATCAACGTCCCGAATAACGGGCACGACAAGACCATTAGGTGTATCTACTGCAAATCCAAGGTGATAATAACGCTTGAGAACTAGACAGGGCTCTTCATTATTACTATCCAGTGACGCGTTAAACTCAGGGTATTTTTTCAATGCTGCGGTCGCAGCTTTCATAAGGAAAGCCAATATGGTCAATTTGGTGCCATTTTCCCCTTGGCTTTTATTATATTCTTTCCTGAGCGTTTCTAGATCAGTAATATCAGTCTCGTCAAATTGAGTCACGTGGGGAATCATAACCCAATTACGATGCAGATTAGCTCCAGATATTTGCTTGATACGCGATAACGGTTTTAATTCAACGGGTCCAAATTTTTCAAAATCAATGCGAGGCCATGGCAATAAATCAAGTACACCACTACCTAATCCCGTACTTTGTAATTTTGCCAGCTCTCGTTTAACAAAATCCTGTATATCTTCCTTAAGGATACGCTGCTTTGGACCGCTCCCCGCTATTCTGCTTAAATCCACGCCTAATTCTCTAGCAAAGCGCCTTACAGACGGACTGGCATGTGGTTTCACTTCTTCGGTCACATGATTGGACTGATTCAGTGCTGCAAGCTGTGTAGGAAGCTGCGGCTGTAGCAGCTTGCTTTGAAAAGATTCCTGAGTTGTGGAAGGAATGTCAGTTGCTATTTCATGCTTTAAGCTTAGCACATTCTCATTACTTGCTGCTTCTGTCTGATCGGACTTAGTGGTAATAGTCTTATTTTCTTGTTCTGCATAAACTTCCATGACAAGAATTTCAGATCCTTCAGAAACCTTATCGCCTACTTTGACATTAATTTCCTTGACAGTGCCTGAATAAGGTGAAGGAACTTCAATTGTAGCCTTGTCTGATTCCAATGTGATAAGTGAATCCTCTATCTTAAGAATGTCGCCAACATTGACGAGGATTTCAATTACTGGCACATCCTTAAAATCACCAATATCAGGAACCGGTACCTTTTTAATTTCACTCACATGCTTTCCTCAATCTACATTCAATCTATCAATCAGCGACAGAACGGCCACTTCCTTGCTTGCATTAAATATATTCACCATCTATTGCATAACCGGATCCGGTTTATCCGGATCGATGCCGAACGCCTTGATTGCCTGGACAACTTGTTTTGCCGGAATTTTACCTTCTTCTGATAAAGTACTAAGCGCCGCAACTGCAATGTAATAACGATCCACTTCAAAAAAATGTCTGAGTTTCTCACGTGTATCAGAACGCCCAAAGCCATCCGTTCCCAACACACAGTAGCGTCCCGGAATAAATGGACGTATCTGATCTGCATAGATCTTCATGTAATCAGTTGCAGCCACCACAGGTCCTTCGCGATCTTTAAGACAGCTTTCAACATAAGATAATTTAGCAGGCTCCGTCGGGTGCAACATATTCCAGCGCGCAATACTTAGAGCCTCACGTCGTAATTCAGTGAAACTGGTAACACTCCAAATATCTGCGACTACATCATATTCCTGCTGCAGTATGTCTGCTGCCGCGATCACTTCGCGTAATATAGCCCCTGAGCCAAGTAACTGTATACGTATCCCCTTACTCCGCTTATTACCTTCCTTAAGTAAATAAATTCCTTTCAAAATACCCTGCTCGACTCCTTTTGGAAGATCTGGATGAGCGTAATTTTCATTCATTACCGTAATATAGTAGAACACATCTTCTTGTTCCTGATACATACGGCGCAAACCATCTTGAAGAATCACAGTCAGTTCGTAAGCGTAGGTGGGATCATAAGATATGCAGTTGGGTATAGTAGAAGCAGCAAGATGACTATGGCCGTCTTCATGCTGCAATCCTTCACCATTCAGCGTGGTTCGTCCAGCCGTACCGCCCAGCAGGAAGCCACGGCAGCGCATATCACCGGCAGCCCAGATAAGGTCACCTACACGCTGAAAGCCAAACATGGAATAAAAAATGAAAAAAGGAATCATCTGCACGTGATGTGTGCTGTATGCAGTAGCCGCTGCTATCCAGGAAGACATGGCGCCTGCTTCATTAATCCCTTCCTGCAGAATCTGGCCATGTTTGTCCTCTTTGTAAAACATGAGTTGATCGGCATCCTCGGGAGTGTAAAGCTGCCCTACTGACGACCAGATACCGAGTTGGCGGAACATTCCTTCCATACCAAATGTTCTAGATTCATCAGCTACGATGGGCACGATATGTTTACCAATATTCTTATCCTTAGTCAGGATATTAAGAATGCGTACAAATGACATAGTTGTGGAAGATTCTCGTCCTTCGCCACTGCCTTTGAGTAATGTCTCGAATGCTGATAAAGGTGGAATTTGTAAAGCCTCTGCTTTACGCCGACGATGATGCAAGAATCCCCCTAATGCCTGGCGTCTCGCCTGCATATAGGTAAATTCCTGGGAATCGTTATCGAACTTGAGATAGGGAATCTCCTCGACCTTATCATCCGGGATAGGTAGGCCAAAACGATCACGAAATGCCTTGAGATGGGTAGTACCCATTTTCTTTTGTTGGTGAGTAATATTCTGCGCTTCACCTGACTCACCCATTCCATAACCCTTAATAGTCTTAGCCAGTATTACAGTAGGTTGCCCCTGATGTTTAACTGCTGCTGCATAAGCGGCATAGACCTTATGCGGATCATGACCGCCACGATTTAATCGCCAAATATCATCGTCTGACATATTGGCAACCATTTCAAGTAACTCAGGATACCTGCCAAAGAAATGTTTCCTGACATAAGCACCATCTCTTGCCTTGAAGGTCTGATACTCTCCGTCCACACATTCCATCATACGCTGCTGAAGGAGGCCTTTAGTATCTTTTGCCAGGAGTGGATCCCAATAGGAACCCCAAATCACTTTGATAACATTCCAGCCCGCACCACGAAATGTAGCTTCCAATTCCTGCACGATTTTACCGTTACCTCTGACAGGCCCATCAAGACGCTGGAGATTGCAATTCACCACAAAAATCAGGTTATCCAGATTCTCCCGTGAAGCAAGTGAAATCGCTCCCAGCGACTCAGGTTCATCCATTTCGCCATCACCCATGAAGGCCCAAACTTTACGGCTTTCGGTATGAGCTAACTGACGACTGCCCAGATATTTCATAAAACGTGCCTGATAAATCGCCATCAACGGCCCCAGCCCCATTGATACTGTCGGGAACTGCCAGAAATCAGGCATCAGCCATGGATGAGGGTAAGATGACAAACCTTTTCCTCCCGTTTCCTGGCGAAAATTGTCAAGTTGTTCCTCAGTTAATTCTCCCATCAGAAAAGCATAAGCATAAATTCCTGGAGACGAATGACCCTGGGTATAAACGAGATCACCTCCCTGTTGCTTATTTGAGGCTCGCCAGAAATGATTGTAACCGACGTCATATAAAGTTGCTGCTGAGGCAAAGCTGGCAATATGCCCCCCCACATTTGTATTTCGATTGGCGCGCGAAACCATCGCCAGCGCATTCCAGCGCACATAAGAACGAATACGATGCTCTATTGCGTGATCACCAGGTGAACGCTCCTCTTTACCTAATGGAATTGTGTTGATATAAGCAGTATTGGCACTATAAGGAAGGTATGCACCAGAACGCCGCGCTTTTTCAACCAATCTCTCCAATAAATAGTGCGCACGTTCCGCCCCTTCATTGGCAAGCACAGACTCTAACGCATCCAACCATTCCTGTGTTTCTTGTGGATCAATATCCTGTGAATTCTTCATATTGAGTAGCCGCTCCGTATCTCGGTTTGGAATAATATACCAGTTAGTTTTAGTCAAACATTACATAGCCGCCCTGGCACGCTCAGCGGCTTCAATGGTATTACTCATTAACATGGTAATCGTCATCGGCCCAACCCCTCCTGGAACAGGTGTAATATGACCGGCTTTCTCCTTTACCGACGTAAAATCCACATCGCCGCATAACGTCCCATCGTCCATACGGTTAATCCCGACATCAATCACTGTTGCACCTGATTTGACCATGTCAGCCGTAATCATGCGCGGCTTTCCGGTAGCCACTACTAGAATATCTGCGCTTCGAGTATGTTCAGCCAAATTTGTTGTTTTAGATGTGCAAATGGTAACAGTGGCCCCTTTCTCCAGAAGCATCAATGATATCGGCTTACCCACAATATTGCTGCGTCCCACAACAACTGCATGCCGCCCTTCGATCAACACATCTCGCTCCTTTAACATCATCATGACGCCATAAGGAGTGCAGGGATAAAATAAAGCATTACCCGTTGCGAGTGCGCCGACGTTACAAGGATGAAATCCATCCACATCTTTCTCAATTGCGATAGATGCGATGACTCGATGACTTTCAAAGTGGGGCGGTAAAGGCAACTGCACTAATATACCGTGAATCTCTGGGTTTGCGTTTAATGCATGGATATGCTGAAGCACTGTCTCTTGAGATGTTTTACCTGGAAAATTATAAACTTCGGAGCGAATTCCTGATTCTCTACATGCTTTGGCTTTATTACGCACGTAAATACAGGAAGCTGGGTCATCGCCTACCAGAATAACAGCCAAGCCGGATTGCATACCATGTTGTGCAAGATTCTCGGCACGTATTTTTAACTTATCACGAATTTTAGCCGCAATTGCATTACCATCAATAATATCAGCGCTCATTACTTTATAAAAACAGGCTAAATTGAATATTTATACAAAAAAGATTTCTTTCCTGGTCACAACCATTATTGCCACAAAAAATCACAGTTGCATTTAATTTGATAGAAATCTGGATAACTCACGATATTATTTTTTCTAACCAAGATTTAAAGCAAGCATTCTAAAATTGATATCACTTTGGTTATACAGTAGGTGGAATCTTTGAATATTTACTTTTTTTGAATTTAAGGCGATAAATTAGCAGACCAATCAGAGATACTGAAATGACAAAAAGAAATGCTGTCAATAAGCCAAAGGCCAGAATGAACATATCACTACTTTCAGGCATAAAAATTGTAACGAACCATACTCCAGCACAGCCCATCAACAAACCACCGAATAATATGATTTTCTTCCCCAGGTCATAATGTCGCCATAAAGAACCTGAGACACCAATCTCATCAACATAATGATCAAAAATCTCAGCCAAGCTCTCGTCTCCCAATTTTGATTCATGACCTATTGCTATCGCCAAAGCATCGTCCCCATCTTCCAGCCTGGACATTTTCTTAAGAAAATCCACCTGTTTTTTCGCTCGCTTGGATTTAATACCATCCTTAACCATCATTGAATATAGCGTTGAAAACGCTTTTTCACGAGCCATTTCTGAAGAATTATGCTCTTCATAAAACTGCCACATAACTCCTACCAGATAAAGCTGAATCGTCATCTCTTTGAATTGAGGAGCAAAATCATAGCCCTTACCTTTGATATGTAAGATCTGCTCATTCAGCACTTCTCTCGCATGCTGAATGCAATTATCCAGCGTTACTGCTTCTTGATCGATCAATGAATCTTCCATTCTTACAACCTTTATTTTCCTAAGAAAAATTTATAACGTACCATATTATATACTGGCTAGCGAGCAGTAAAACCCAGAAAATACTCGTCAAACAACTAAAATAGTTGCTGTGCATGAAAGTATGCGCCATTAAAACTGTAAACTTCGCTTGTCTCTTCCTCGCTATAATAATGCCTTATTAAACTGATTTTTTTATCATGACAGTATCAACTCAATGTAGCTTTAAATCGCACCTATCCCAGTTACTGCTCTTCGCTTCGAAAAAAATTCTTCCTCAAAATTACGAAATTAGCATTGAATTAGCACGCCCTAAGCAAGTTAATCATGGTGATTACTCAAGCAATTTAGCGATGCAATTAGCTAAGCATTTACACAAAAACCCGCGTGAAATTGCCACAATACTTATTGATGCGTTACCTGATTCACCTTATCTAGAAAAAGCTGAAGTTGCAGGTAATGGATTTATCAATCTCTTTTTGAAAGTTTCAGCAAAACAGCAATTTTTATCTGGTGTATTGCAACAGGGCGATAGATTCGGCCATAACAATATGGGAAAAGGTAAAAAAATTCAGATTGAATTTGTTTCCGCAAATCCTACCGGGCCGCTACATGTAGGACACGGCCGTGGCGCAGCCTATGGTGCTAGCCTGGCAAACATTATGACCGCTAACGGTTATTCTGTCACCCGGGAGTATTATGTCAACGATGCAGGTAGACAGATGGATATACTAGCACTTTCTACCTGGTTACGTTACCTCGCACAATGTGGATATGCCTTTCCATTTCCAGATAATGCTTATCAGGGCGAATACGTAATTGAAATGGCCAAGCTAATTCATGGCGCGCATGGCAATCGCTATATCCACCAATCCGACTTAATACTCCAAGCGCTCACCCAGGGTGGAACAGCGTTAGAAGATGATGAACGCCTGGATCAGTTGATCGCTATAGCAAAAAAAATATTAGGAGAAGATTACGCTTATATCCACAATTTTGTTCTTACTGAACAACTAGGCGATTGCCGCAATGATTTAATGGAATTTGGTGTGGAATTTGATACCTGGTTTTCAGAACAATCACTTTTTGATAACGGCTCGGTTGTCCGGGCTATTCAGTTGCTGGATGAGAAAAATGCCTTGTATAAACAAGATGGTGCCATTTGGTTTCGCTCCACTCATTTCGGGGATGAAAAAGATCGTGTAATACAGCGAGAAAATGGACATTACACTTATTTTGCTTCTGATATTGCTTATCATCTCAACAAATTTGAACGTAATTTTGCACATATCATCAATGTTTGGGGTGCAGATCACCATGGCTACATTGCGAGAGTAAAAGGTGCAATCAATGCATTAGCACTTGACCCCAATATACTGGAGATTGCCTTGGTTCAATTTGCCGTACTCTATCGTGAAAATAAAAAAGTACCTATGTCCACCCGTTCCGGAAAATTTGTTTCATTACGGGAATTGCGCCAAGAAGTCGGCAATGATGCAGCACGTTTCTTTTATGTACTACGCAAAAGTGATCAACACCTGGATTTTGACCTGGATCTTGCAAAATCACAATCCAATGATAATCCAGTATATTATGTGCAATATGCCCATGCACGTATTTGTAGTGTACTTGCTCAATGGGGTGAAGATGAAGCTATGTTCTCTACTATTGATACCGATTTGCTCACAAGCCAAGCAGAATTGATGCTTCTGCAAAAACTAATTGATTATCCAGATACACTAGAAGCAGCTGCAAATGAACGTGCTCCTCACCTACTTGCCTTTTATCTCAAGGATTTAGCTAGCGAATTCCATAGTTATTATAATTCCACTCGTTTTCTCGTGTTGGAACAATCACTTAAACTAGCGAGACTAGCATTGATTGCAGCCATCAGACAGGTGTTAGCAAATGGGTTGAAATTATTAGGCGTAACCGCTCCAAGCAAAATGTAACCGAAATCATTTATAGGAATTTTCATGAGCAGAGACTACAAATCTAAGAGTATGGCAACCACAAGAAACAGTGGTTCACTTATTCTGGGACTCTTTATCGGATATGCGCTTGGCATAGCAACTGCAATAGGCGTATGGGTATTGATCAACCAGGCTCCAAGTCCATTCCTTACCGAAGAAAAGCTGGTTAAAAATAAACCTGATGAAAGTATTACCAAAAGAATGCAGAATAACAGCGATACTAAAGAAATTGATCAGGCAAGCGTAAACAAGCCTCGTTTTGATTTCTATAATATACTTCCAGGTATAGATGAACCCTTAACCGAAGAGCCATTCGATCAAGTGACGCAGTCAATTCCTACTGTAACAAACAACGCGAGTACGACTAGTAGTGATTATTTCCTGCAAATTGGCTCGTACAAGAATGCAAATGAAGCAGAAAGAATGAAAGCAGAACTAGCATTACTAGGAATGATTGCTTCTATTCAAACAACAGAATCTTCTGACAAAAGCACGTCGTACAGAGTACGTATAGGTCCATATTCAAAAATCGATGAAGTTGATCAAATGCGTGCTTCATTACAAGAAAACGGAATAGAAGCCAATTTTGTCAAGATTCCCAAGAAAATGCCATAGCAATCTCGATTTGGTGGATGCTATCACTTAATAGAATCTATTTAACAATTTATGGAAGAGAAAAATAGAATGAGTAAATTTTTTAAATTTTTCTTATTATTCATTGGTCTTAATCTGATAGCCACGTTACCTGCACATGGAGAAATTGTTGCAGGCCGTGATTATGTCGTCCTCGCAAACCCCCAACCTACTGAAAATAACCGAAGTATTGAAGTCATTGAGTTCTTTTGGTATGGTTGCCCACATTGCAATGAGCTACATCCCCATATTGATAACTGGCGCAAGAATGCTTCCAAGGATGTAAAATTCCGGTATGTTCCAGCAATTTTCCGCTCCAATTGGACTCCTGCCGCAAAAACTTTCTATACGATGGAAATATTAGGCGTAACCCAAGAACTTCATGATAAGGTGTACAAAGCTATTCATCGCGACAAAATTGATTTGTCCAAGGAAGCTATTCTATTCGATTGGATTGAGAAGCAAGGTATTGAACGCGAGAAATTTGTCAATGCTTATAATTCCTTTTCCGTTCAGAATCAAGTAGCAAGAACTTCCCAGATGATCAGGCAATTCAAATTAACCGGCGTACCAGCTTTAGTGGTCGATGGAAAATACTTAACCAGTGGAAAAATGAGCGGTACACCACGCGATACGATTCAGGTATTGAATGAATTAATCGACAAAGTCCGGAAGGATAGGATCTCGAATTAATATTAATTATCCCAGACACCATTCCAGGACATTGCTAATAAGTTTCTTTTTATGTAATAAATGCCTAATTCTTCGCCCGACCAAGTCTTACAACTTCCTGAATACGCCTCAAACCCCGCATGATTTGGGCAAGATGCTGGCGATCCCTAGTTTGCAAAATAAAGTGCATAGTAGTGTAATCCTTATCACTTTCCATGGTAACGTCATCGATATTCGAATCGTCTTTGGCAATTTCTGCGGCGACCCTAGCGAGCACACCACGTTGATTTACTACCGTCATAGTAATACCAATCTCAAAAGTTCTAGTTATATCTTTACCCCACGTGACATCCAGCACATTCTCAGAGTTTCTCTGAATTTTCATTACGGCTGTACAGTCATGTGTATGAATCACTAAACCCTGATCTTTTTTAATCAACCCAACGATCGTATCCCCCGGAATTGGATAGCAGCATCGAGCAAATTGTACCGTCATACCTTCCGTACCAAGGATCACAACAGGATTACTCGTTGTGCTAGTAATTTCAGATATTGACTCTCCAGGAACTGCTAAGCGCTTAGCAATCACGGCTGAAAGCTGCTTTCCCAATGTGATATCTGCCAGCAATGCTTTCTTCGACTTAGCACCGCTATCCCTGACAAGTTTCTCCCATTGTGTTTCGCTGATTGTTTCAGGGTTGATGCCAAATGATAATAAAGCCTGATTTAGTAAGCGTTCACCCAGTTTTACCGATTCATCATATTGAATGGTTCTAAGAAAATAACGAATACTTGAACGTGCTCTTGCTGTTGCAACATAAGAGAGCCAGGCAGGATTGGGATTCGCATAAGGTGCAGTTACAATTTCTACTCGATCGCCATTCTTTAGTTTAGTACGTAATGGTGCATTCTCACCGTTAATCTTGGCTGCAACACAGCAATTGCCCACATCTGTATGTATCGCATACGCAAAATCAACTGCAGTGGAGCCTCTTGATAACTCAAGTATTTTTCCTTGCGGCGTAAATACATAGACTTCCCCGGGAAACAGATCAATCTTGAGATGTTCCAGAAACTCAATAGAATCGGAAGAGTCACTTAAAGTTTCCAGTAAGTTCTTTAGCCACTGATTTGTTTTTAGATGCAGCTCATTCACTTCTGCACCATTGTTTTTATAGAGCCAATGTGATGCAACGCCCATCTCAGCAATCCGATGCATCTCATAAGTTCGGATTTGTATTTCTATCGGCAATCCATAAGGGCCCAGTAATGTATTATGGAGTGATTGGTAGCCATTCAGCTTAGGGATCGCAATATAATCCTTAAACTTACCTGGTATGGGTTTATACAAACTATGTAAGACTCCCAATGCTAGATAACACGAAGGAATGTCTCTCACCAGAACACGAAAACCATAAATATCCAGCACTTCTGAGAAGCTCAGTTGCTTCTCAACCATTTTCTTGTAAATACTATAAAGATGCTTCTCTCTTCCATTCACAATAGCATCTAAACCCGCATCCTCAAGCCCATGCTTGATTGCATCAAGAATTTTTCCGACCACTTCGCGGCGGTTTCCTCGTGCCGCCTTAGTCGCTTTTACCAGCACCTTGTAACGGTTAGGGTAGAAATAACGAAAACCCAGCTCCAGCAACTCTTGGTAAATGCTGTTTAAACCCAAACGATGAGCGATAGGTGCATAAATCTCCAAAGTCTCCCGTGCTATGCGACGCTGCTTTTCAGGACGCATCACTTCCAGTGTTCGCATATTGTGCAAGCGGTCAGCCAGTTTAATAAGAATGACCCTTACATCCTGCGCCATAGCCAATAGCATCTTACGGAAATTCTCAGCTTGCACATCAGCTTGAGTCTGGAATTCAATCTTCTCCAATTTAGAAACACCATCTACCAGCTCTGCTACTGAGACTCCAAATCTCTCGCTAATTTCTTCCTTAGAAATAGCCGTATCTTCTACAACGTCATGTAGTAATGCAGCTGCAAGCGTAATTGCATCCAGGTGAAGTTCACAAAGAATTCCAGCAACCGCCACGGGATGAGAAATATAAGGTTCGCCAGTTTTACGAAACTGCCCAGAATGCGCGCCTTGGCTAAAGAAATAAGCATTCTTGAGCAAAGTTAAATCTTCAGACTTAGAATACTTCGTTACCGCAGAAAATAACGACTCGGCTTCAGGCGTTACCACAGAAGAATTCGATAATGAAAGCTCTGACATAAGAGTTTCCCCATTTTTTGCTGGGCAAATTTAACTTTATTTTATAAATAATAGACAAGGTTTTTGTAATCTCGGCCACGGTGCTAGAATTACAAACATTTCTGATCAAAAACGCTATAGCTCAGCATAAATACCCAGGATACTCCTGAATTTATAGCGTTCTTTATATTGTGCAGGACAAGAGGAATGAAGTTAAGAGAAATTTCAACAAATAATTTAATAACGCTATAAATCCTATTACTACATAATCTGTTACTGAGAAAAATATGGATTGTTTTCGTTTCTTTACTGTAATTGCCTAATTCTGCTCAAGACTTTCTCAACGTATAGTATTAAGAATATCAAGGCCTACTTTACCCTTAGCCAGTTCGCGTAACGCAATGACAGTAGGTTTATCGCGAGCAGCATCTACCATCGGAGTAGAACCAATCGCTATTTGCCTTGCTCGGGCAGTTGCTGCCAATGTCATATCAAAACGATTAGGAATAATTTTTAAACAATCATCAACGGTAATACGAGCCATAAATTACACCTTTTATTTTTTCTTAAAAAATTCCACTAATAAAATATCATTCAGTTAAATTATTTCCGACAAAGCCAGAGGCTTATTCTTGTTTGTCCCTCAAAGGGGAAAAAAGCTGGCACCACCTAGAGGCAGGCATCATACACCCAGTCTGAGTTAATCAGAGTGCCCATTCTCCTTCTCTTGATATCGAATTATTCTCTCTTGATCAGGCTAAAGGAATCAGGGTGACTGTCTCACACGGTTAAATCCTTAATAATCCCTTGATTATGCCGGCGGGGAATTACCTTATTTAAATTGCGCTACTAGCGCACGCTGTTTAACAAGCTGATGCATTATTTTTAGGCGTTCTGCTCGAATAATACAACAAATATCTTTGAGTGCCTCGTCCAGTTCATTGTTGATAACAGCGTAATCAAATTTGTCCACTTGACTCACCTCTTCACGAGCTGCTCTCAAGCGGCGCACAATTGTTTCTGGATCATCCTGCCTACGTTGTTTTAAACGATCTTCTAATAATGCCAGAGAAGGAGGTAAAATAAAAATACTTACTGCCTGAGGAAAAACCTGACGTATCTGTTGGGCTCCCTGGCAATCGATTTCCATCAAAACATCTTGACCCAATGCCATGGTTTCCTCAACCCAATGTTGTGAAGTACCATATAAATTTCCGTAAACTTCCGCGCTTTCAAGAAATTCACCTTTCGCCAACATTTGCTTGAAAATATCTCGGCTGACAAAGAAATAATCTTTACCGTTTACTTCATTGGAACGTGGTTGGCGAGTAGTATACGAAATAGACAAACTCAAATTAATGCTGGTTTGAAGTAATGCTTTGATCAAGCTGGTCTTACCAGCTCCTGAAGGAGCACTAATTATAAATAAGCCACTCATTTTCTAATTATATTGGATTTCCGCTACACCTTGAGAAGAAAGTTTCCATTTTAATAAGCGAGTATTTAGTATCTGCAATCACTTCAGTATTCTTGACCTGAAATTTAATATCTTAAAATTAGACTCCTAATGAAAAACCCAGGTCAAAGTTGTTCTAATGTAATCCATGTTTCTCAAAATAGCGTTGATGATAATCTTCAGCAGAATAGAATTCAACAGCAGGTAAAATTTCAGTTACGATCGGATCCGGCCAATGCCCGCTTTGCTGCAATGCATCTCGCGATTGCTTTGCAGTAATCTCTTGTTCTGGCGTATAAAAAAAGATAACCGACCGATATTGAGAGCCTCTATCTGGCCCCTGACGATTAAGAGTAGTAGGATTATGGCAATTCCAAAAAGTATCCAGCAAATTTTTAAAGGAAATCACTGAAGGATCATATTCTACCAGCACAACTTCTGCATGGCCTGTCTGATCTGAGCAAACATCCTCATAGGTAGGATAACGGGTATGGCCGCCGGCATACCCACTGGTGACATCACATACACCATGGATGCGACGAAAAATAGCTTCAACACCCCAGAAACAGCCAGCGCCAAAGATAATCTTCTCAATCATCATTGCTCGGAACATGTTTCCACGGAAGCAAGAATGGTAAGGTTATCAATAAACAGTCTTTATTCATTTCGGAATTAAAATAAAGCATCTGTGTTCATTGGATCAGAAAAACCAAAACAAAAGGCCGACACACCTTTATCACGCGTCGGCCTCTCTCCATCACTCGCCTTACTTAAGCGTCAGAATAAAGTCTGCTAGAACCTTAGCATCCGCATCGCTAACTTTTACATTCGGCGGCATTGGAATAGTTCCCCATACACCGCTACTCCCATTTTTTATTTTTCCTGCCAGATAATCGGCTGCACCCTCTTGACCTGCATATTTTGCAGCGACATCTTTCAACGCGGGTCCAACCATTTTGGCGTCAACTTGATGACAATTCAGGCAACCACTGCTTTTTGCCAATTCAGCACTTGCTTGCACACCACCAACCCACAATACAGCAGATGCTGCCACTACTCCTAGCCACATTTTTCTCATCATTTTTTTCCTTATTTGAGTTATAAAGGGAATAACATTCTACCCTTAACTTCGCAGACTTGCAGCAATTCCTGTAAATCAGTGATTTCTGGCAAGCACTTCTCACCTTGGCAAACCCAGGCATTGACATCTTTATCTACAGGCAAAGCTTTGTTCAGAGCCTGAGGTAATCCAGTTAATTCCATCGGTAACGCCAGAACCATCATTTCGGGTGCAGCAGATGCTAATGCCCGATGCCACTCAGTCAGTGCAGCTTTTTTTCCGCGCAAAATAACGATTTGTGGTGGTGTAAGCCATTCTTTCAATGCCATCAATAAGCTACAGTAGGAACTTGCATTTCGCCGCATTCCCGAATAAAACAATTTAAGTGTACGCTCAGCTGACTGCAAATAATGATACTCCCCAAGTAAATGGCCCAGTCGTTGCAACGATATCGCTGCCAAACCATTGCTTGATGGTATCGCATTATCCTGTCCTGTCTTGGGTCGATGAATAAGCTTCTCATGATCATGGCTTGTAAAAAAAAATCCACCTAATTGTTTATCTTCAAACTGATCCAGCATTATGTCGGCCAATGCGATAGCAAAATCAAGATCAGACTGCCGAAATTCGACTTGCATGAGCCCTAGCAAGCCATTTAGTAAAAACGCATAATCATCAAGATATGCGTTGAGATGTGCCTTGCCATCCTTGTAGGTAGCCATCAGCCGATTATTTTTCCAGAGAGTAGTACTAATAAAATCCGCTGCCTGCATAGCGGAATGCACCCATTCCTTATGCTGAAAAATCATCCCTGCTCGCGCCATGCCCTTGATCATCAAACCGTTCCAGCTAGTCAACGTTTTTTCGTCACGACCAGGGTGAACACGCTGCTCCCGTACATTGAAAAGCTTGCGCCGCGCTGATTCTATCCGCTGTTGCACTTCCTCCTCGCTAATACCTATATTGTCAGCTATGGCCGCAACAGACTGATTAATTTCAAGATGCCAATGTCTATTCTCAAAATTGGGAGAATGTGAAAGACCATAATAAGGAGCAATCACAGTATATTCATCAGGGGACAGGATTTGCGCGATCTGATCTTTATCCCAGACGTAAAATTTTCCCTCTTCATATTCTGAATCTGCATCCAGTGCTGAGTAATAACCTCCTTTTTTTTGATCGGATTGCATTTCCCGCATCACCCAGGTAGCTGTCTCTTCCGCAATTCGCTTGAATAAAGGGTCCCGAGTTGCAAGCCAGGTATCCGAATAGAGTTGCAGCAAGGGACCGTTGTCGTAAAGCATTTTTTCAAAATGAGGAATACGCCAGTACTGATCGGTGCTGTAACGGTAAAACCCTCCCCCCAACTGGTCGTAAATACCCCCCTTAGCCATTTCTTCCAGGGTATAAACCGTCATATGTAAAGCTTGCTTATCACCTTCTGAAAAATAACATCTCAAGCAAAATTCCAGTTCGGCTGGGTGAATGAATTTTGGTGCAAAGCCAAAACCACCCCATTCTCGATCAAAATTTGCAAAAAGCTGCGTAATTGCCTGATCAACGAGATGACGGGAAAATGCGGGGATATTGGTACCCGAAGTAGGTAACGTCTCTGCAAGCATCTTTAGCAGTGCAGTATTTTGCTGCTCAATATCGTTCCTGCGCGTATGATACAGTTCCACAATCTTTGGTAATAAATCAAGAAAACCAGGTATACCGTGACGCGGCTCTTTGGGAAAATAAGTGCCTGCAAAAAAAGGCTTTTGATCTGGCGTCAGGAACAAGGTTAACGGCCAACCGCCATGACGCTGGTTAAGCATGAAATGTGCAGTCTGATATATCTGATCGAGATCAGGGCGCTCCTCACGATCCACTTTAATATTGACAAAATATTCATTCATTACTGCCGCCACTTCTGAATCCTCGAATGATTCATATGCCATGACATGACACCAATGGCATGCCGAATAACCAATGGAAAGCAAAACAGGCTTATCTTGGTCACGTGCTAGTGCAAACGCTTCCTCACCCCATGGATACCACTCGACGGGGTTATTTGCATGCTGTAAAAGATAGGGACTGGTTTCACTCGCCAGATGATTGGGCATGGCATTGTTTAATAAGTGGCTGATTATCCATTAGCATATAGTCAGCAATGTGACCTGCCACCTGATCATTTCTTTAATCGGTAATCGCACCGCGGCTGGCGGTTGATACCAGTTTTGCATACTTCGCCAGTACACCGCGCCGATAACGGGGTTCAGGCGCTTGCCACGCTGCACGGCGTTGCGCAAGCTCCTCTTCAGAGATATTAAGCTGCAACAAACGCTGTGTCGCATCAATGGTAATGGAATCGCCCTCCTTCACCAGTGCAATCGTCCCCCCCACAAAAGCCTCTGGTGCGACATGGCCAACTACCATGCCATAAGTACCGCCGGAGAATCGTCCATCCGTGATCAGCCCAACCGAATCTCCCAGGCCTTCACCAATCAGTGCTGAAGTAGGCGACAGCATTTCTCGCATACCTGGCCCGCCCTTGGGGCCTTCATAACGGATTACCACGACATCTCCCGCTTGAACTTCTCTGGCAAGGATGGCATTCATGCATGCTTCCTCGGAATTGAAAACACGCGCAGGACCTGTAATTTTTGGATTTTTCACTCCTGTTATTTTGGCGACCGAGCCCTCTGGCGACAAGTTTCCTTTAAGAATGGCAAGATGACCTTGTGCATACAACGGATTATCCCATTGTCTGATAACATTCTGATTCTCACGTGGCTTTTCGGGCACGTCTCTTAGGACTTCCGCAATGGTTTCACCGCTGATTGTCATGCAATCACCATGCAGCAAACCGTGCACCAGTAACATCTTCATGACTTGAGGGATCCCTCCTGCATAGTGCAAATCAGTTGCCACATAGCGCCCAGAGGGTTTGAGATCGCACAAAACAGGTACCCGTGCACGTATTTCCTCAAAGTCATCAATACTCAGATCCACCTCGGCTGCGTGTGCAATCGCTAGCAGATGAAGCACCGCATTAGTCGATCCGCCGACTGCCATTACCACAGAAATGGCATTTTCAAGCGATTTTCGTGTGATCAGATCGCGTGGACGGATTTGCCGCTTAATTGCATTGACTAAAATTTCTGCAGAACGGGCGGCACTGATCCGTTTTTCTTCGTCTTCTGCTGCCATGGTCGATGAGTAAGGCAAGCTCATTCCCATTACCTCGATCGCTGACGACATGGTATTGGCCGTATACATTCCGCCACAGGAGCCTGCACCAGGGCAGGCATGCCGTTCCACTTCCAGTAATTCCTTATCATCGATTTTATGAGCAGTGTACTGACCCACGGCTTCGAATGCACTCACAATAGTCAGTTCTTGCCCTTTATAGTGTCCTGGCTTAATGGTGCCGCCATAGACAAATATGGCGGGTACATTCATCCTCGCCAACGCAATCATCGCACCCGGCATGTTCTTGTCACAGCCGCCAATTGCAATCACGCCATCCATACTTTCTGCCTGGACAGCCGTTTCAATGGAATCAGCGATGACTTCACGGGATACAAGCGAATACTTCATCCCTTCAGTCCCCATGGAAATGCCATCGGAGACCGTAATCGTGCCAAACATTTGCGGCATTGCCCCAGCTTTTCTCAATGCGCGTTCAGCACTGAGGGATAACTCATTTAGCCCCATATTGCAGGGGGTAATAGTAGAAAATCCATTAGCAACTCCAACGATGGGTTTATCAAAATCTCCATCCCCAAAACCCACAGCCCGCAACATGGCGCGATTGGGGGAGCGCTTTGCTCCTTGAGTAATGGCTTGACTACGTCTATTGTCTGGCATGATCTCTCCTGAAAAGCTAAAAATGCAATCTGATTAACAAGCTGCGCACTGCAGCGATATGCTCACTTACCGTATAATGTGCATTTTACCGTAAATCAGCTTGTAACTTATGCTTATCCATCCTCAATTCGATCCGGTTGCACTCTCCATTGGCCCGCTTTCCATTCACTGGTATGGATTGATGTATCTGATTGGTTTTTCTCTGTTTATTTTGCTTGGTCGTTATCGCATCAAGCAAAATAAACAGGCAGTATTCACCAATACTATCCTTGATGATGCACTCTTCTACGGAGTCCTTGGCGTCATCCTGGGAGGGAGGCTAGGACATGTATTGTTTTACCAGCCAGGCTATTACTTACAACACCCGCTGGAAATATTCGCGATTTGGCAAGGCGGCATGTCATTCCATGGGGGCTTCATTGGTGTCATCGTGGCGATGGCGCTGCTGGCTCATAAGCATAAACTTCAATGGCTTACTGTGACTGATTTCATTGCGCCGCTGGTACCATTAGGGTTGGGAGCAGGCCGCATCGGCAATTTTATCAATGGCGAATTATGGGGACGGCCCACTGATGTAGCCTGGGGCATGATTTTTCCACACGTCGACAATCTTTCGCGTCATCCTTCTCAACTTTACGAATTTGCGCTGGAAGGAATCGCTTTATTTATCCTGCTCTGGATCTATTCAAGTAAATCACGCCCGCTAGGAGCTGTCTCCGGCATGTTTCTGATCGGGTATGGCACATTCCGCTCGTTTGCAGAATTTTTCCGCGAACCCGATGATGGTTTTATGGGGATATTAACTTTGGGCGTCAGTATGGGGCAATGGCTGTCACTCCCCATGATTGCTGCAGGTATAGGGTTGCTGATTTGGGCGCAGCGATCATTGAGCAAACCAGCACAAAAAATAAAAAACCGTCGTTAAAGCAACTTGGTATCGGGCCGTAAATCCACGATCATATATTCGCTACCCGCGATCATCACACAAACTTATGAAATATCTGACTAGATACACAAAATCTTCTCGGCGCGCTCCAAATCATCAGGCGAGCCAAACAGCACGATAACGTCACCCACCTGCAATTGAGTATCAAGTGACGGCGTAAGCTGCCGCTTCCCTTGCCGTACCAAGGCGGTGACGGCAACACCTTCAAGATTGAATTCTCGCAGAGTGTGCCCTGCAGCGGGGCTGTCTGGCAGCAGAATAACTGGTCGGAGCCGGTCAGCATCGTGCTCTTGAGGTGTATCAGCAAACACATTGTTACCTCGGTAAAACTCACGGAGCAAATGATAGCGTTTATCCCGTTGGTGCTGCATGCGACGCATTACCCGCGACCCAGGCACATCTAACAATACCAGTGTATGTGCAGCAATCATGAGCGCCGCCTCCAACGTTTCCGGCACCACCTCTGTCGCACCACTTGCCCGCAGCTCATCCACATGACTCTCATCACGAGTACGTACCATGACGGGAAGATCCGGACGCAAGGCTCGCACATGATATAAGGCTTTGTGTGCGGCTGCGATATCCTCGTGGCTTATTACGATAAGTCGGGCGGTATCAACGCCTACTGCCTCGAGAATATCACGCTCGGCTGCATCACCATAAAAAACCTGTTCACCGGCTGTATGCGCTTCCTTCACCTTTACAGGATCAAGATCTAGCGCTATGTAAGGTATCTGCTCTTCCTCCAGAAAATGGGCCACGCTTTGGCCAATACGCCCATACCCACAAATGATGACGTGATTTCTTAATTCACTGGCAGCTTCAGGATTGAGTTGCAATGTCGTATCTTCAAGCTGAGGAGCCGGCTGCCATACGAAAAGACGAGCAAGTGCATGATTATATCGAATAAGAAATGGTCCCACGATCATGGAAAGCAGAACTGAGGCAAGGACGATCTGGCCAGCTTCCTGGTCGATAGCCTGCATGCCAAGCGCAATCGCAAGTAAAGCAAAACCAAATTCCCCCCCCACTGCCAACAACCAGCCGGTGCGCCACGCAGTCAATGCATCAATTCTTGCCAACTGCACAATCTGAGCTACGATAAAGGCCTTGGAAACCATGAGAACCCCAGCGCCAGCCAACGCCCAATGCCATATCTGCGGAAGTACCGATAAATCGAATAGCATGCCAATCCCAACAAAAAACAGGCCGAGCAATACATCGCGAATGGGCCGGATGGTCGATTCCACCTGATGGCGAAATTCTGTTTCACCCAGCACCATACCGGCAAGAAAAGCTCCAAATGCAGTAGACATCCCAAGATTCTGGCTAATCCAGGCCGCTGCCAGGGAAACAAACAAGACTGTCAGTGTGAATACTTCTGCCGATCGTTGCACTGCAACCAAATGAAACAAAGGCCGCAACAGTTTTCTACCAACGATAAACACCAGCACAAATGCCAGCGCAGCTTTGGCAAGCGCTAAGCCAAGCGAGCTTGCCAATGCGCCAATCCCCACAGCAGTCGCGCCAAACGCAGGAATTATGATCAGGAAAGGTACAGCGGTGACATCCTGAAAAACATTCATACCCGTACCGAGTCTCCCATGCCGACTAAGCTCCTCTCCCTGCTCACTCAGGGTCTTATTGATAATAGTCGTAGAAGACTGAGCAAACACTGCCCCTACCACAAAAGCCGCGGCAACTGGCAAACCCAGCAGCCAAACCACAACACCTATGGCTATTGTGGTCAGGAGTACTTGAGCTGTACCTAGACCCAATACCAGCCCACGTAAAGCATAGATCTGCGGCAGTGAAAAATTTAATCCGATGGTAAACAGCAGAAAAACAATGCCAAACTCCGCCAGCATCTGAATAGGTTGGGCTTCAATGGCCAATCCAGGCGTATATGAACTAAGCAGTGCACCTACCAGCATATAGCCTAAACTTGACGGGATGCGAAGTCGATGAAAGGTGACCACCACAATAACGGCTGCCCCAAGCAACATGAGGATTTGTGGAAAAAAATGCTCAATCATTAAAAACCTTTCAGGAATCTCGAAAATGTGCAGGTTCGTGAATACCGCTTCTCAGGTTGCTGGCCCCCCCTATCTACTTTCATCAGTCAGGTACATGAAATGAATCTGCCGAAACATTGTAACATCCAGCGGCAACGCGGCCTGGCAACAGACAGGCGATCTTCTTTCTTATCAGCCGTACAACTGTCGCTTCAGACCACTGCGATCGAGAATGATTGCACTGATCTCTTCGATAGAGATATGTGTTGTATCTAGATAGGGAACACTGAATAGCTGAAACAGGGATTCCTGCCATTGAATTTCGCGCCGACACTGAGCAAGCGATGCGTACTGGCTATTTGGAAGACGTTCCTGACGAATAAAATGCAGTTGCGCTGCACTGAGCGTCAGTCCAAATAACTTATTTCTAGCAACTTCCAGTACTTTGGGAAGCCGCATCGCAAACATATCCTCCTGCGTGAGCGGATAATTTGCAGCCGCAATTCCATACTGCAGTGCCAGATATAGACAGACAGGTGTTTTACCAGTACGAGACACCCCCAGCAGAATAATGTCGGCTTCCGTAAAATTTTTTGGGTTAACCCCATCATCATGCACCATCACGTAATTGATCGCCGCTATCCGCTTAAAATATGACAAGCGGTGCTGCAGACCATGAGATCGCCCAGCCACTCGTGCAAATGGTTGGTGAAGTTCTTCTTCGATGGAACCAATGAAGGTTTCAAAAAAATCATACACCCGGCAGTTTGCCTGCCGAATCACGCCAAGAATATCCGGTTTAAGCAAGGTACTAAAAACCAGTGGCCGATAACCATCACATTCGGCAGCTCGATTGATCTGCTCCACTACTACCTGGGCTTTTACAGAATCGCCCAGAAATGGCACATTGATCTTCTTCCATTCAATCCCATCAAACTGAGTCAACAAGCTGTGCCCAAGGGTTTCCGCAGTAATGCCGGTGCGATCCGATAAGTAAAAAACGGTGCGTTTCTGCCTGATCACGATTTATCTACGTTAGCCAGATGCAGCCAGGTATCCACGACGGTATCCGGATTCAGCGATAAGCTATTAATCCTCTGTTCAAACAACCAAACCGCAAAATCCGGGTAATCAGACGGTCCCTGACCACAAATGCCGATATATTTACCCTGCTTGCGACAAGCATCTATCGCCATTTTGAGGATCTTTTTAACAGCCGGATTGCGTTCATCGAACAAATGAGACACCAAACTGGAATCACGATCGATCCCCAGCGATAACTGAGTCATATCATTCGAACCAATGGAGAAACCATCAAAATATTGCAAAAACTCTTCTGCCAGTATCGCATTGGATGGAATCTCGCACATCATGATCAAACGCAGCCCATTCCTGCCTCGCACAAAACCCAGTGACGCCAGCAGTTCCGTGACTTGCTGAGCTTCCTCCAGGGTACGGCAGAATGGAATCATGATCTCAATATTGGTCAAACCCATCTCATCACGTGCTTTACGCAATGCCTGGCACTCGAGCTCAAAACAATCGCGAAATGAAGTTGCCAGATAACGTGATGCGCCACGAAATCCAATCATGGGATTTTCTTCCTGGGGCTCATAACGATCACCGCCAATCAGCTTGGCATACTCATTGGATTTAAAGTCGGATGTGCGAACAATGACAGGATGTGGGTAAAAAGCTGCAGCCAAGGTTGCAATGCCTTCCGCCAATTTATTTACATAAAAGCTGACAGGGTCAGCATAACCAGTTATTCGCCTGCCAATTTCGTTTTTCAGATCTTCTGGCAAATGAGCAAATTCCAGCAATGCTTTCGGGTGAATACCTATAATATTATTAATGATAAATTCCAGTCGTGCCAGGCCAACCCCTTGATTCGGCAAACGTGAAAATGCAAAGGCATGAGATGGATTGCCAACATTCATCATGATTTTAACGGGCAAATCAGGCAGCTCACCCGTATTGGCAGTTGTATGCTCAAACTGCAACAAACCTTCATAAACATGACCGGTATCCCCTTCAGTACAGGAAATCGTAACTTCCGTTCCATCCTTGATTTGCGTCGTGGCATCACCACAACCCACTACTGCCGGAATCCCCAGTTCGCGCGCGACAATTGCTGCATGACAAGTACGTCCGCCACGATTCGTGACGATCGCAGCGGCCCGCTTCATGATCGGCTCCCAGTCGGGATCTGTCATATCGGTAACCAGTACTTCTCCCGATTGGATAGTATTCATCTGATCCGTGCACATGATCAAACGCGCCACCCCCTGCCCGATCTTTTGCCCGATGGCGCGCCCTTCGGTCAATACCTTCCCTTTCTGGCTCAATTTAAAGCGCTCGACGGTGGAGCACACTCGGCTTTCAACGGTTTCAGGGCGAGCCTGTACAATATAAAGTTGCTCATCTAATCCATCTAATGCCCACTCGATATCCATGGGGCGGCCATAATGCTTTTCAATAATCAGGGCCTGCTTCGCCAGTGCTTCAATTTGCGCATCAGATAGGCAGAAACGCTGACGGCGTTCTACTTCCACTTCGCGCATCACTGTAGATGAGCTCTGCTCATCACCGTTGCGGTAAATCATTTCGATAGCTTTGGCGCCCAAACGCCGCGAAAGAATGGCCGGAAGACCTGACTCTACTCCCCGCTTATAAACATAGAATTCATCTGGATTGACTGTGCCCTGCACAATGGTTTCACCCAGGCCATACGCTGCTGTGATAAAAATCACATCCCGGAAACCTGACTCGGTATCCAACGTGAATGCTACGCCACTCGCTCCCAGGTCGCTGCGTACCATCTTCTGAATCCCTGCTGACAGGAATACCTTGTCATGCTGAAAGTGATGGTGAACTCGATAGGCAATGGCACGATCGTTATATAACGATGCAAATACCACCTTGATTGCAGCAACAAGCTGCTCCAGGCCGTGAACATTGAGCAAGGTTTCCTGCTGACCGGCAAATGAAGCATCAGCCAAATCTTCAGCTGTTGCAGATGAGCGTACTGCAAAAGAAGCCCTATCACCGCTATCGGCTACCAGTTTTTCATAAGCTTGAGCAACTGCTTGCAGCAAAGCATCGGGCAACGATGCCTCCAGTAGCCAGCCACGAATTGTTTTGCCTACAGTGGCCAATGCATTGATATCACTGACATCCAACTGATCCAGCAAATAATTGATGCGCTCAGTCAATCCATTGCTCGCTAGAAAATCGCGATAGGCGTGCGTGGTAGTAGCAAAACCGCCCGGTACATTGACGCCTGCCCGACTGAGATGGTTGATCATTTCACCTAGCGAAGCATTCTTACCGCCCACTATGCCTACATCATCCTTACTCAACTGGTCAAACCACAGGATATAATCAGTCATCGCGAAAAGCTCCTGGTTTCTGAAACAAAAAGAAGGCCGGTTTTAATCGTTACACTCGTGGATTCTAACATCTCATAACTCATATCCGTACTCTGAAACGGAAATCTTGATCTCTTTGCTCTCTTCCTTAAATCATACTCGAGCGCCATAAATATGGAAACTGATCATATGGCTCCGGATAGCCCACTCGCTATTCCTGCTTGCTGCTGACCACTAATTCCAGCGCCGCCATCATACTGCCCAGTTTGCTGAAAAATAACAAGTCGGGCAGCGCGCCTGATTGATTACTCGCGAGGCACTGATTCTGCCGGAATTGCGCACTACAATCCAATCTAAAACTTTATCTCAGCCTGATTCAGTAGTGCGCTCATACATGCTTGCCACGTGCTGGTGTTATCGATGGGGGAGCAAAGCGCTGTAAAACATGGCTCGTGATGCCTTTGGCAAGCTCTTCCTGGCCAAAGAAAACCGTGCCAATATTCTCTTTGCGCAATAATTGCGACTCATCCTCACTATGAGTCCGCAGCACGATTTCGATGTCCGGATTGAGTGCGCGCGCGGTGTCGACTATTTGGCGAACATTCAGCAGATCCGGGGTCGCGATAACAAGCATTGCCGCATCCGTGATGTGAGCTTGAATCAATACTGCCGGATCAGTAGCGTCCCCTGACACGGCGACGACTCCTTTGTTACGCAAATCCTCAACCAGCTCGCGGTTCTGCTCTGCAATCACGTAAGGAATGCCCTTCTTGTCCAAAGCATCGGCAACGCGGCGCCCAACTCGCCCGCAACCTACCAGCACCACCTGGCCTTCGAGATACTTGCGTTCAGTACTCATCGGCAGCTCTGCATAAGAAGCTTCCCGACGCTCTAAATAAATAAGGTAATCTCCCGGCTATACCGGGGGACTATTAAAGATTTGACCGTATGATACGGTCACTCTGATTCTTTTAGATTGATCAAGAGCTAGGAGAATCAAATGAGAGATTATCAGAATTTGGCGCAACGACATGGGACTGTAAGTACCATGTCGTATTTATTCCAGAAAGAAGGAAGAAAGTGATATTTGGAATGATACGAAAACACCTTGGAAAGGTATTACGCGAATTAGCGGAGCAGAAAAACTGCCAGATAGTAGAAGGGCACCTGATACCTGATCATGTACACATGTGCATCAGTATTCCTCCGAAATACTCAGTATCTTACGTAGTAGGATATATCAAGGGGAAAAGTGCAATATCGATAGCGCGGAAGTTTATGGGGAAATCTAGAAATTTCACAGATGAAAGTTTTTGGGCGCGCGGTTATTTTGTATCAACCGTAGGATTAGATGAAGAGATGGTCAGAGAATATATCCGGCATCAAGAGAAGGATAATGAACATTATGATCAGCTCAAGCTTGGTATGTGATACCATCTTTAGGTTGCGCCAATTCTTGCCCCTTTGAGGGGCTAACAGAAATAAGCCTCCGGCTTTGCCGGAGGTAATTTAACTTGTACGCCAGCTCAGAACGATCGAAAAGCCACTTTCTAAATGGCTCAATAGTCGTAAACAGGAAAAGATTCAGTGCGATGGAAATCAGCGCGCCAGCGAGCACCAGATTGATTCCCTCAGTATCCAATAGTCCGAGCGACAAGCCTAATCCGGCAAAACTAAACAACCACCGGCTAAAGCCGGTGGTTGTTTAGTTTGTTACAGTTCCTTAGGTAGATCCATGGCCGGTACTTCTGGGTTATTCTCTGAGCGATCACGATAAAGTGCGGCGCGGCCTAGCAGCATAAAGGTAACTGGCGTTGTAATTGTGACGAAAATTCCGATCAGAATATCGTGAAAAACCAGGCGTGACTGCAAAGCGCTGAAATATATTATCGACGCTAATACGATGGCTGCTGTTCCCCAGCTTGTGCCCAATGTCGGTGCGTGGATGCGATCATAGAAGTTGCGTAAACGGTATAGCCCGAATGAACCGGTCAGCGTCAGCCCTGCTCCGATAAATAGGAAAGCAGCGACGAGCCACGCCACCCATAGAGGGAAGTCGGCAACGTGATTCATTCGATCACCTCGCCGCGCATCAGGAATTTGGCAAGCGCCACAGTTGCTACAAAGCCCAATATACCGATAATCATCGATACTTCGAAGTAAAGCGTATTACCGGTACGTATGCCGAAAACGAGAATTAACAACATGGAGTTAACATAGAGTGTATCAAGTCCTAATACACGATCCTGCGCGCGCGGTCCCTTGATCATTCGAGCCAGTGCTAGCGTCATGGCGATTGCCAGCATGATCTGCGCGAAAGTTATAGCCCAAAAAAGAATGGTAGCACTCATTCAAATATCTCCAATAAAAGGTATTCATAGCGATTCTTAATGAGATCAAGCCAAACGGCTTCGTCTACTAGATCGAAAATATGTAATAACAGTGTTCCTTGCGCGAAATTATAGCCTAGCCAAGCAGTGCCTGGCGTGCTTGTTATGATAACTGCAAGTATGGCTAGACCGATCGGATCGCGTAAGTCAAGTGGGATGGTCATGAAGCCAGATTTTCGTGTGCGCTTGTTTCCTTGGAGGATAATTTTTGTTACGGCAATATTAGAGCGTGCGATATCGTAGAGTACGATGCCAGCCAGCCTGAGTAACAGATCCCAGCGCTTGGGTCGGGGCTTTACAGGCTGGAGGGCGGCCATGCCCTGGGCAGCTACAAGCGCGATGATAGTACCGACAATGATCTGACCCAACGAAAAGCTAGTCAGCAGCAACCACATAATAATCAGGCAGATGATCAGCAGTGGATAAGGAAACAGCTGACTCATTCTGCTGTCTCCATTTGCCATGGCGCAGCAGGTAGCGCTTTCATCACTCCTTCTATATACGATCCTGGTTCATGCAGGCTGATTGCGGTTGCCTCCATAAAGTGCATGATCGGCCCCGCCTGCACGGTGAGGGCAAGTGTCATGAACAGCAACATGACCACCGGGACGATCTCAATGAGAAGCACACGCGGCACTAAAGTCACTGCCGGCGCCCAGAATGTGCGGATTCCTGCGCGCACCATAGCGATAAGAACGGAAAGACCTGACAGAATGAGAAGGACTATGAGCCACCATGATGCTGACGAGATCGCACCACCTTGCCCGAATCCTTCAGGATTAAGTATAGCCGTTAGGATAGCGAATTTGGCTATAAAACCAGAAAGCGGCGGCAGGCCTGCCAGCAAAATACTGCAAGCGGCAAAACTGATACCAAGTACGGCAATCGATCCTGGAATAGCAACACCGATTATTTCATCCTCTTCTTCCTCATCGCCTTCGCCAAAGGCTTCCCTAGTAACGGCCAAAACATTTGAGATTGCGTTTTGCTCCCTTTCCACTAGTTCGATGAGCATAAAAAACGCACTGATCGCCAGCGTGGAGCTGACTAAATAGAACAGCGCAGCAGCGGTGATATCGACCTGCGTGAGTCCTATGATTGCTAGCAATGTTCCGGAAGAAACTAATACCGAGAAGCCAGCAAGCCGGCCAAGCGCCTGTGAAGCTAGAACGCCAATAATACCGAAAGCAATGGTTGCCAGTCCCCCGAAGAAGAGTATTGGCGATCCAAAACCACCCGAAATGCCCCGCTCTTCTCCGAAAAAAAGTAACGACAAGCGCAGTAGAACATAGACGCCGACCTTGCTCATGATGGTTAAGATGGCCGCAACCGGCGCCGGTGCAAAGGTATAAGTTGTCGGCAGCCAGAAACCTAGCGGCCACATTCCTGCCTTGATGAGGAAGGCTACACCGAGAATAGCTATGCCAGATTCCAGCATTACACGACTCTCTTCGGCAATTTGCGGAATGCGTATAGCAAGGTCAGCCATGCTGAGTGTGCCCGTGTTGCCATAGATCAAGGAAACACCGACCAGAAACAGCAGTGAAGCAGCAAGATTGATGGCGATATAGTGCAGTCCTGCCCTTACCCGGAGCAAGCCCGAGCCGTGCAACGCCAAACCATAGGAAGCAGCTAGCATTACTTCAAAAAAGACAAAAAGATTAAACAGATCTCCAGTAAGGAACGCACCGTTCAATCCCATGAGAAGAAGCAGAAATAAAGTGTGGAAATGCAGGCCAGCCTTGTGCCAGCGCCCGAGTGAAAAAATCAGTGCGGGAATGGCAAGTACCGAAGTTAGCATGAGCATCATTGCCGATAAGCGGTCAAGCACCAAATTGATGACAAAGGGAGGTGCCCAGTTGCCGAGTAGGTAGACCACGATCCGCCCGCCATCGGTGTGCGAAATTTGTAGAAGCTCAATCGATACCATAAGCAGCGCAATGGCAGCCAGAATCGACGCACTCGCTTTGAGGCGTCGCTCACGATCTTCAAAGAAGAGAAGCAGTACGCCAGTAATAAACGGGATCAGAATCGGAGCGATAACGAGGTGTTCTGGAGTCAATATCATCGTTCAGTTTCCCTTCCGTCCACATGATCAGTCCCTGTCAGGCCGCGTGATGCAAGCAGAACGACCAGAAAGAGCGCAGTCGTAGCAAAACCGATAACGATCGCTGTTAGTACCAATGCCTGCGGCACCGGATCCGCAAAAGTGGTGGAATCAATCTCGACACCGGCTTGAACGACGGGTGGTGCATTAATCGTAAGTCGCCCCATGCTGAAGATGAATAGATTGACGGCATAGGAAAGTAGCGCCAACCCGATGATGACTTGGTAGGTACGCGGACGAAAGAGCAACCATACCCCCGATCCGACTAGCACACCTATCCCAAGAGATAGAACTAGCTCCATCAGGTATCCTCCTCCATCTTTGTAATTTCAATAGTGCGAGTACGGTGGCTGCGGATTGATTGGTGAGCAAGTGCGATAAGTATCAGGGCAGTTGCCCCGATTACGAGTGCAAATACGCCAAGATCGAAGAGCAGTGCGGTGGCGATGGGTACCTTGCCGACGAGCGGTACCTCCATATAGTGAAAATAAGAAGTGAGAAAGGGAAATCCGAATAGCCAGGCCCCCATTCCAGTAAACACCGCTAGTATCAGACCAAAACCGATCCAAAGCATGGGCAGGATATACAGACGGTCTTCCATCCATCGTGTTCCGCCAGCGATATATAGTAGCAAGAAGCCAATTGCCATAGTGATCCCTGCCGCGAATCCTCCACCGGGCAAATCATGGCCTCGTAGGAAGAGGTAAGCGGCCAGAAGGATAATAAACGGAAACATCCACTGCATGATAATGGAAGGTACCCACAAGTAGTCACGTACTGTCTCGCCAATCTCACGGTTCGCGCTAGCATCGTCATAGGCATTCTGCATGCGTTGCTGCTCCGGTATTTCAATACTGTCAGGTGCTGGACGGAAACGTCGCAGTAATGCGAAAATTGTAAGCGCTACAATACCTAAAACGGTAATCTCACCGAATGTATCAAAGCCTCGAAAATCAACCAAAATCACATTGACGACGTTAGTGCCGCCTCCTTTGGGATAGGCTTGTTCCAGAAAGTAGCTGGCGATGGTATCGGACAATGGACTGGACATCATTATATAGGCGATCATCGCCATACCTCCCCCGCAAGCGACTGCGAGCAAGAAATCACGATACCTGCGTATGCGCACTATCAGCGTATTATAATTGTCGATTTTTTCAATCCGCTTCGGCAACCAGCGAAGACCGAGCAAGATAAGGACCGTCGTCACAATTTCAACGAGGAGTTGTGTGAGCGCAAGATCAGGTGCTGAGAGCCAGACAAAAGTAATGCAAGTTACAAGACCCGCACCCCCCATCAGGATCAGTGCAGCTAGCCGGTGGTATTTCGCTTGATGCGCAGCGCCGAGCGCACAGGCGATACCAATGATCCAGATTACAGCGAAGGCTGGATCAATTTCTGTGAGCGCTGGTAGGCTCAGATGGAAATCCGCGGAATAAAATGGCCAAAGCCCAGCAGCGAAAGCAAAGAAAATTACAAGACGTAGCTGTGGTTGCAAGCGTTGTGTACCGAAATGGGATTCCATCCAGCGAGCCCAGCGCCAGGAGATAGTAACAAGAAGCTGCTCGAATATGCGTTTTCCCTTGAAGCTGCGTACTCCTGGAGGACCATCCACACCTCGCGCTAAATAATTTCGTAGCACCAGATAGAAAAGCACACCGCAGGCAAGGGCTACTACGCTCATGACCAGCGGAGTATTGATGCCGTGCCATATGGCAAGGTTGTATTCCGGTGTACGCTCACCCAGCACCGATACCACAGCAGTATGTAGGTAGGGGCCAATAGTAAGGCCAGGGATGGTACCGACAATGAGGCAGACTAACACCAGAAACTCTATAGGTAGTCGCATCCAGTGCGGTGGTTCGTGTGGCTCACGTGGCAAAGCCTCTGACTTAGATCCCCAAAAAACTGTATGGATAAAGCGTACGGAATAAGTAACCGCAAATGCACTTGCGATCGTAGCAACATAAGGCGCAACACCGTCCAATAGCGATGCTCTATGTTGCTCCAGTGTTTGAGCAAAAAACATTTCTTTTGACAAAAAACCATTTAGAAGGGGTACGCCGGCCATGGCTGCACTTGCTACCATCGCGAGCGTGGCAGTAATCGGCATACAGCTAAGAAGGCCGCTGAGCTTGCGCATGTCGCGCGTGCCGGCTTCATGATCGATGATACCAGCTGCCATAAATAGCGACGCCTTGAAGGTCGCATGATTCATCATGTGAAAAATTGCAGCAACTGCTGCTAGCGGGCTACCAAAGCTGAGCAGTGTAGTGATCAAACCCAGGTGACTAATAGTCGAATAAGCAAGTAAACCCTTTAGGTCCTGCTGAAAAATGGCGAAATACGCGCCAAGCAGCAATGTACTCATGCCAGCAAAGCCGACGATAAAGAACCATTCGTCAGTACCGGACATGACTGGCCAAAACCGCGTAAGTAGAAACACACCCGCTTTCACCATTGTTGCCGAATGTAGATAAGCCGATACAGGTGTCGGTGCGGACATTGCATTAGGGAGCCAAAAATGAAACGGAAATTGCGCACTCTTGGTCAGCGCTCCCATTAGAATGAGCAGAAGCGAGGGAACATAGAGGCGATGCTGACGTATCTTATCACCTGCTTCCAATACGTAGTCCAGTTCGTAGCTGCCAACTATATGTCCGATGATAGTCATGCCAACAAGCAAGCAAAGCCCACCGATACCAGTAATGATTAGAGCCATGCGTGCGCCATCGCGTGCAGCTGCATTGTGGTGCCAATAGCCGATCAGGAGAAAGGAAAAAATGCTGGTGAGCTCCCAGAAGATCGCTAGTAAAATAATGTTGCCTGAGATAACCATACCCTGCATCGCACCCATGAATGCGAGCAGGAAAGAAAAAAAACGCGGTACCGGATCCTTGGGCGACATGTAGTAACGTGCGTACAGCACCACAAGGAAGCCGATGCCAGTAATCAGTATCGAGAACATCCACGCAAAACCATCCACCCTAAGCGTAAAGTTCAGGCCAAGCTCGGGTAGCCACTCGATCACGTAACGTACTACTTCCCCATCTGCGACCCATGGGTAAAGGCAAACAATGATCACAAATGCAGCGATTGACACCCCCCCCGACAACCATGCCTCCGCATTGCGCGCATTTGCCGGTAGCATCGCGGCAAGTATACTTCCCATGAAAGGGAGAAGTATCAGGTACAGAAGAAGATTCTCTTTATACATACGTCATAGTATTAATTTGATTCGATAGAAGACTTGAATTGGATTCTGCTGATGCCAGAATATACCATTCAAGGAGAGCTATTTCCCAGTTTTTTACGCCGATGTATTGAGGTCACTTTTCCAAGAATGCCAGGCTCAAGGTTTTGGCAGACGGGTTGGTGAGTGCAGCTGAAGAAGTATTAAATATTCAGATTCTTCCGGAAATTGCGTACATAAGCATAAAAAGCAGATGAAAGGGGTGATAGAAAAATAAATTAAGATAGATTGAAATAACCACTATTTTTAATGATGAGGTTTCTTCAAAATGACGACGAACTTGTGTTGCAACGTACGCTATCGAGGAAAAGTGACTCGTTGCTTGCGAACAATACCGATAGGTCAGAAAATATTCTCTTATTTTGCAACCATTTTTGGAAAAATCATGCCGCATCCATATCGAAGAACTTACTACCGTCAAAGGGTGCGACCTCAATTTGAAGCAGTTTGAACAACAGGCAAGCCGAAGAAATCTATTTTTTGCCAAAATTGCATCCAACGCTGGGGTGTTAAAACCAAGGTGCGTAGATTAAGAATAGCGGCAGCTCCCACTTGTTTCCAACGCATCCCGGACTGGCAAAAACGTTGTTTAACAAGTGTCTTGCAGGCCACTTCCGTCACCCCTGAACCCACCGGATAATGCTGGCGGTTATGAAGGGCGTAATTTATTTGATGCCGATGATTTTTGAAATAAGTGGCCGCTGCATCCAGTTTTTCTTGTAGATGCGGTAACGTTTGCCGGCTTTGTTAAATGTTCAGCATCTCTTCATACAATGACTGTGCGGCGCCGTCGTGATGCTTAAGTTGGTGACAACGCTCACCTAGCCAGGCTTTTTCGTCTTTTTGGCGAGTGGGAAACATCGCCTTGGCAACAGCACCGGGATAACTCGAAGCATGAAAAAAATTCAGGATGGCTGTTTGGGTATGCTGCTTTAAAAACAACCAATTGCTTTCTGTGCCATCGGCTAAACCAGTCGTGTAGGCATGAGGATAGCAGACCTTAGCGCGTTCGATTTCAAGGGTGAAACGGCGCTGGAAGTCGGCCTTACCATACTCAGAGTAGCTCCCGAATAGATGGTGTGCTGGCGTTCACTTGGGCATCACAAAAGCTGATCGTCCCCGTCATGGCTCTCACCAGCCGCATTGGCTCAGATGCATGCAGGTGCCATCCAAGCTGAACGCTAGCGATACAATGGTGAGTTTGAAGGTGGGCAATTCGTACTGCCAGTTGATTTCTTGTTGTCGGACGATGTCGGCTACCTGGATGGACAGGTTTTGCAAAAAGGATACCGATACCTCCCACGCTTAACATTGCCGGAAATCCTCTTGCACTACGCGAGCTGGGGCGTTCGCCATTTTGACACTCACTTGCTTGACCAAACGCGGGGTTGACGACCCAATGATACGTGTCTCCTGTTCCAAGGGGTAAAACGTTTTACCTCTCCCATGGCGGTGATACACATACCTTGGCACCTGAATCTGACCATAAGGCATCTGGAAGTATTTTTCTTCCTGTCCTTTGCTGCGCCAACATTCTCCTTCTACATCAATGGGTTCGCTATTGGTGTCAAAATGTTTCAAAGCTTCTTCGGTCGCCAATGACCCAGCCTCGTTCACCGCAACCTGTATCGCTTCTTCGCTTTCCAACATCGAATCGTCTAATTCCAGGGTAACTTCAATGGTCAGTTTTTTCCATCTTTCTGAATAATCTTGGCTGCCATGTTGCCTCCGATACAGTGTTAGGGAGTAAAGATTTTTCTTTTCTCCGTAAAATTAAAAATTGTCAAGCTATATGTTCGACTCCAAAATTGAGGTCACACCCCGAGGTATCTCCACAAAATATCATTAAGAAATAATGTATTGTTGGATAGAATTCGGATAAAAATAAGATCAAGCTGGTCTGAGCACAAAATTTCTTTCTAAAATAATAG
>CAZKPL010000006.1:0-60896 GCA_964554625.1 uncultured Nitrosomonas sp.
CTACGACCTTCGGGTTATGAGCCCGACGAGCTGCCAGACTGCTCCACCCCGCGCCGAAGCAATGCATATTAGCAGCTAATATCAATATCGTCAAAGCGTTTTTGATTCCCAGTTGGAACGATGAAGATCAGGCCAATCGGATACATCATGGAGCAAGGCCCAGATTTTCTGGAAGTAAAGGTGGGATAGGCATGATTATTCCAGTATGAGGTCAAGAATATCTTCGATCAGACGCATTACCTGTAAACGTCATATAATTCGCCCAGGAAGAAACTGGCGAAACGTCCTTTGATTGCAATTTGTTCTGTGAATGATGTTGCTTCCGTAGCATGGAAGCTCTTGATTAAATCCTTGATACCTGCCAGGGGCAGGCGTAAGGTGCCGATAGCGATGAGATTTTTATTTTCTACATGACCTTTGAATAGTTTTAGACTCAGGGTTGATAAATCGCGCCACAGGTCGAGACCAAGATCATCATGAAGAACCTGTTCGAGGATGAAATTGTAATCTTGGTGATCTTTTTCTACACTAAATTCATAGGTAATTTTCCGTGTTCTTTTGGATACATTTTTTTCCAAAGTAAAGCGACCCTCAGTAAGCATTCTGAAAGTGCCGATAGCGGGGTTGTTCAGGTGACCCGTCACCCTCGCAGTATGCTGTGGATCATTAACAAAAGCTTCGAGATGATCGATATGAACGGTCAGACTCAGCTTTAAATCTTCTTTTATATCTGGATGCTCCTGAAAATTTAAATAGCCTGCCAGGTGTTGCGAAAAGCGGATTCCCGGCGCTGGATCTTTCATGCGGGAGGGGTTGGTGGGATTGATCTGGTTTGTCCCTCGGGTTAGATTTTGCAAATAAGCTTTGCCATCAGCATAACCCATTTCGATTAAGGTGGCATGGTCGATTTTGCCAAGATACAAATCCGGGTCCAAGGGTAAAGGATGGTCAGGCCGAATGACATGGACCTGGATTGGGCGTGTTTGACCATAAGGGCTGTCACCTTTCTCGATGCGGTGATTAAGTTCCCTTATGGTTTCCAGCTGGTTGTTCAAAGCGGTATTGGCACTAACTTCCAGCATTTGCACATAGAGGTGCAATATGCCTCCACGGTATACACCTGTATTGCCTAGTCCCCAAAGTACCCAGATCTCCTCGGCAGCATTCCTGACTGCCTCGATAAGGTTGGCATCCTGGACAAAGCCAGTATCCAAGTAAATGCCTCCTTCCTTACGTACTGGTGGAAAGACGCCTGGCAAAGACATACCGGCAATGATCATGTCTTCGTCAATATTCTGATGAGAAATGGTTTTAACGGTTTTGTTAGCATAATCCAGGACGTTATAGTTGGCGTTAACTGCATTTACTTGGTGGATGGCGGCAAAATCGATACCGAAATGAGGCAGTACCTTGTTGCGGAAACCATCAGCATCGCCAACGCCTTGCAAATTTTCAACTTTAAGGCAATCCTCGATTGGCAGAAATGAAATGGTGTCAATCAGGCGTAAAGTGCGCCAACGCTGGCCTATTTCTGTTGGTGAGAGCCCTGATAGCAGCATGGACAAATTCAGGCTGCCACCCGAGGTGCCGTCCATGAACTGAAAAGCCATGCCAGCTTCCTCCAGAGCGGTCAGAATGCCGGCCTGGTAAGACAGGCGCAGGCCACCACCTGGTAGTACCAAGGCTCGTCTGGGTTCGCCGGATTTTTGGGGAGCTGCAAGGTGGACAGATTTACTTATACTCATGTTAGTGGATTTTAACGGTTGAGATTACCAAATGTTTCACCAATGATCGGGGCGCTTGGCGACGGTGGCCACGTTTCATCCTGTGGCAAATCAATGACACTTTCGAATCCCTCCGGTGGCGTTGCTGGCGGTTCGGCCTGATGAAGGAACCAGGACTCGATATGATCATCGAGTGTGCCGACAACGCCTGGTATGAAGGCGGTCATCAATGGCTGGTTTTCAATTTCCAGGGTTTTCAGGACATCAGCATGTGGATGATCTCCTAACACCAGCTTGGCTTTGGCGAACTTGAACAGCTTTATGCCCGCCCAGCCTTTAATGTAGATGCTGGACTTCATCAGCATGCCACGGAAAGCGCAGTAATTGACAGCGGGGATATTCAGCAAGGGCAGAAAAGAGAATGAGGGGCGAGCTATTTCTATATAAGTTACCAATTGGCCATCCAGATCATATTGACTGCTGACAGTGTTATCTCCGATCTTAAAGTCAAGACTGCCTTGATGCTTGGGCATACCCCAGATGCCTTTGCCACCCTTGACGGAAATTTTTGTGGATACCGGTAATTCGAGCACATATTGACCCGTGCCGAAAGTATTCATCAGTAGCAATGGAAGTAAAGGGGGAGCAGGTTTAAGGCCATGGGTGCAGGCGATGCCGATACTATATTCAATATATTTGCCGATATTGGTTCCCAGATAGTTGATGACGGTTACCACCAGCAGGCCTTTATTGTTACGGAGTCTTAGCGGATGAACCTCTGCCGGTAATGCAGCCTCAGCCTTGTCTGCATTGATGGGGAACACCGCCATCAAGGTAGGGGATGGAGCGCATTGCACAGGTAGCTGAAAAGGGATGCCGTCGACCAGGGAATACTGGCCGGAAGTGACTTTGATTCGCTTGGGAAGACCCATATTTGTTATCTCCTGATTATTTGGCGAGTTCTTTGATCATGAGGGGAAAGACGTCGCGGGCAGCGTTCTTGCCCATGAAGATGTCCAAGTGACTGTATTCCGGCAGCCTATGCAGTGTATGGAAATTAGGTTGCAGCTTGTCAAAATAGGCCCATGATTTTTCTTGGCTCTCCGGTAAAAAGCAGCGATTCTTTCCGCCGCAAAAAAATGAAAAACGTGCTGCTGTTTTGGGTGGTACAGCACCGAAATCTGCTGGCAATTCGGGGTAGCCTTCTACGGAAACCAGATTGCCCTTGTGGACGCAATGAGCCATCTGCTGAAAAAATCTCAAGGGTACGTTACCGAATTCTTCCTTAAGCCATTCATGGGTATTTTCGGTGAGGTTTTCATGTTGCCATAAAGCTGGAAAACCGCTCCCATAGGTGAAACTGACCAGCTTGCAGACGGTGTTATTGCATTCATGATGGGTTAGTTTAACCATGGCCGTCATTAACTTGGCAATCCAGGTTGGCGCATCCACCCCCCAATGAGGATTGACATAAGGAGTAAGCGCATTTACCAGCGGGACGACAAAATTGAGCTTAAATGCCGACCAGGCAGGAACAACAGGGTGCAGAGTGACGGCATTGGCTATGATGGTCGACACTTCGGGCACAAGACCCGCCATGGCGGACATCATAAAACTGGTAGAGCCTTGACAATGGATAATCGCCTTCACGGTTTCATGACCCGTTTCCTTGCAGATTTTTCGCACTGCATAAGGGTGATCGTAAAGCGCTGCTTGATCGAGGGTCCAGGTATTGGCAGGAAAATCGATACTGGCACGCCAGTTCTCCAGCCAGACATCGTAGCCGGCTTCTATAAGCGCATCGACGATGGTTTCTTTTTCCGGTGCACGGAAGATATTTGCCCGTACTCCCGCGCCATGGACCAGGATAACGGGTTCTTGCGTAGGCAACCGGCTGGAGGAGCGAACATTGATCAGATTCAATGCCATGCCGTCGCCAGCCGTGAAGGGAACGATACGTTCCGTCAGTTCCATGATGTCATCCTTTCGGTATGGTTAGCTAGAATCAAGGCTCGATCAGTTCCGCGATGCGCTCCGCCAGGGCAGCGATTGTGCGGGAAGGATTTAAGCCGACTGCTTTCGGAAAAATGGATCCATCGGCAATGTAAAGGCCTGGATAACCGAACACTTCTCCTTTATGATCAACAACGCCGTCTGCGCTATGGGTGCCCATTCGGCAACCTCCCAACGGATGCGGTGTGATCAAATTTTTCAGGACCGACCAGGTCAAAGGAACTTTGGCTTCGCCTTTTGTCGCTTTCGAGAGTTTTTCATGCATGTCCACCAATGCCTGGACAGCACCCTCGGATTTTTTGATATTCCAATCCAGTTGCACTTTGTGGCGAAAGGGGGGTATCCAGCTGCGAGAAAGTTTCAGCACGCCGTCTGAAGCATCCACTGCTTGTCCAAACCACGGCATGACCGAAGATAAAGGGCTCTTGCTTTTGACCAAGGATTGCAAGGTACTGAAAAAATGTCCAAAATGATGATCATTACTTAAACCAGTGACAGCATTTTTCATCAAATTGGGAAAGCCGCCGTCCTGCACCCAGAATCGTTGTCCTTTGAAGGATCCATCCAGAAAATCAATAGCACTGGTGATCGTCGGACCATGGGTCGGTGAAATATCACGGTCGTGGTAAACCGCCGGGGTCAGGAAATCGCCATTGGAACTCCATCCTGTACCAAGAACCGGGCTGAGGTTGGGCAGGGTTCCATATTGATCACGGCAGCGAATGAGCAGGTCGTTGGTTCCCATAGTACCGGCTGCCACAATCACTTTCTTAGCGTTCAGAAAACCAGGGGCCAGTTGTTGTTTGTTGATATCGATCACATTGAAATCGACCCGATAACCTTCACCGCTATGGAGCGGCGTGATGCGTTGCACAAGATGCAACGGCTTGACCACGGCGCCATGCTGCTCGGCCAGAGGAATATAATTCAAATCCAGGGTATTGCGGGCTTTGACCTGGCAACCGATGTCGCAATTACCGCAATGAACGCAGGTACCTTGTTCCTGGCCAAATGCGTTGGTGTGATATTTGGTATGATGATCGCCAAAAGCATCCTGGCGATCATAGTTGAAATCGGGATCAAAGGTGACAGCGAGCGGCATTTTACGAAAACGATCACCAAAACCACTTTTTTCGGCCGCTTCTTTCATCAGTTTAGTCTTGGCCGGCCACTGATTATCGGGTACTTCCTGGACGTTGAGCATCTTGCCGGTCTTTTCGTAATAGGGCTTTAAGGATTCATAAGTGATTTCCTTGGGCCAGCCGGAATCAAAAACAAAGGGCTCAGCCTCGACGAAAATATTCGCATAAATCAGCGAGCCGCCGCCCACACCACTGCACTGTGCAACTGCCATGTCTGGATAGGTGCGAATATCAATCCAGCCATTCAATTCAGCGGGTTTCTCATTGGACCACCACCAGGCATCCTTGGGGTCGCGTGGATAATCCTTGACTTCCCAGCGCCGACCACGTTCGAGAATACAAACTTTCAGTCCTTTTTCTGCCAATCTGCAACCCGTTATCGCTCCACCAAAGCCACTGCCAATCACAATGACATCATAATGCAGCGTTTCATCATGAGACTTATCAAGTAATTGTTTGCCGAATTTAGGAATGATATAGCTATCCCATAGCTTTCCTGCAAAGAATGCGCCGAATTTTTCAATGGCGCGGGCTTTCTCGGCCAGGCTGGTGGCTCCCGGCACATCGATGGTGGAAAGCAGATCAGCCAGTTGCTTGATGCCGAGTGTCAATATTCCTGCGCCAACGACCGGACCGCTCTTGTCCTTACCTTGATGCAGGCAAGTATACAAAGTGGTAGTATCGGACCAGAGATCGAAACCAGAATCATCCTTGACGTTTTTGTGACCAGCTAAATAGTAATCTTGCCCTTTATGCTGAAAGGCCAACTCATAGACCATATAGGTCGTGTCTGGGTCATCAGTAGGTTTGAACAAGTTAAATACGCCGGAGTTTGCTGCGATTCCGGTTCCAAAAGGGGGGAAGTCTATGGTGCCACTCAATGACCCTAGATGGTTCGGGTCACTTAAGAAGCGATCCAGGTTATCTAGGCTGACCTTGGCGTGCATGGCCAGCTGAGTACCGTTTTGTTTACCTGCGTTAGCTCCTTCAACCGGATCAGTTACGCCGAGGGTAAAGTAACCCGACATCGTTTCTTTGAACGTCAAAGACATATTGATAACCCCTTTCCTGTTTGGGAATTAAAAGATTGAGATTTTAATGGATTTAATGACAGATTCTCACTAAATAATGCATTTTGAATAAACTGCTATCAAGCGATGGCTTATTCCAATAACAGCAACATGAGCTTGCTAGAAGTACTTAGGTATTCCAGAGACAATCACTATTCTAGGCTCATGATTGATGGGAAAATGCCTCAAATAAATATAATTCGTAATGCTATTTGTAACTTGACTTGATACAGAAAATACTATTACAAGCGAATATCTCAGAATTGATATGAATCAGCCGCCTGAAACAATCCAGCAACAAATGAAAGCATTGCGTGAAGCGATTGATATGCACAATTATCGTTATTACGCCTTGAATGCACCGACTATCCCGGATGCAGAGTACGACCGATTGTTTCGCGAATTGCAGCAGCTTGAGCGGCGCTATCCTCAGTTCATTACGCCTGATTCTCCTACTCAGCGTGTGGGCGCTGCGCCACTCAAAGAATTCATCCAGGTGACGCATCGCACCCCCATGCTTTCGCTGAATAATGCGTTTGAAGATACCGAAGTGGAAGCCTTTGACCGCCGGATACGAGAGGAACTCAAGACCGGTAGCATCGAATATACGGTAGAACCTAAATTCGATGGGCTAGCTGTTGGTTTAACCTACGAGAATGGTGTATTGACAAGCGGCGCGACGCGGGGTGATGGTTACACGGGTGAAGATATCACAGCCAATTTGCGTACCATTCAATCGATTCCGTTGCGGTTGCCCATTAAACATGCTCCTGCCCTCCTCGAGGTGCGGGGCGAAGTGCTGATACTGAAGGCGGATTTTGAGAAGCTTAATCTGGAACAGCAGAAAAAAGGCGAAAAGATCTTTGCCAATTCACGCAATGCTGCTGCCGGTTCGCTGAGGCAGCTAGACCCGAGTATTACAGCGAAGCGTAGACTGACTTTTTTTGCCTATGGCGTGGGTGTCCATGAAGGTGGGGTTACCCCCTATACCCGGCACAGCGAAATTATGGACTACCTCACCTCATTGCATTTCCCGGTAGCGCAGGAGCATAAAGTGGTCGCCGGTGTTACAGCATTACTGGCTTACTACCGCGAGATGGCCATTTTGCGCGATAAGCTGCCCTACGATACCGATGGTATTGTTTATAAGGTGAACGATTTAGCGCAACAGGAAAAACTCGGTTTCGTTTCGCGCGCCCCTCGTTTCGCCATTGCCCATAAATTCCCTGCGCAGGAAGCGATAACCGAGTTACTGGGAATCGATGTGCAAGTCGGCAGAACGGGGGCATTAACACCGGTTGCGCGATTGGCACCGGTTTTTGTTGGCGGCGTAACCGTGACCAATGCAACCTTGCATAATGAAGATGAAATCAAGCGTAAGCAGATTATGATTGGCGACAAGGTCATCGTGCGTCGAGCGGGAGATGTCATTCCAGAGGTGGTGGCAGTTATCCCTGAGCAACGGCCACTTCACGTAAAATCTTTTTTAATGCCTGATCACTGTCCAGTCTGCGGCGCCCGTGCAGTGCGCCTGCCGGGAGAAACAGTCATGCGTTGTACCGGCGGGTTATTTTGTCCTGCGCAGCGAAAGCAAGCGGTTTTACATTTTGCTTCGCGCCGCGCTATGGATATCGAGGGGCTGGGTGAAAAACTGGTAGATCAATTGGTGGATTACTCTGTCGTGCGTACTCCTGCGGATCTTTATAAGTTGGGCATTGCAGCGTTGGTCAATCTGGAGCGTATGGCCGAAAAATCTGCGAGTAATGTACTGCTGGCGATTGAAAAAAGTAAGCAGACCACGCTCGCCCGCTTTATTTACGCACTAGGTATCCGTCATGTGGGTGAATCTACGGCCAAGGATCTGGCGCGTCATTTTGGTCAACTCGATCGATTGATGGCTACAAATGTGGAACAGTTGCAGCAGGTGTCCGATATCGGTCCAGTGGTTGCTCAGAGCATTGCCGACTTTTTTGCCGAACAGCACAATCGCGAAGCTATCGAGCAATTACGTAGCTGTGGCGTCAGATGGGAAGAAAGTTCAGAAATGATTACACCTGTTAGTAGCCCCATTCATGGCAAGACTTTTGTTCTGACTGGGACATTACCCAACATGGCACGCGAGCAAGCAAAGGAAAAAATCGAGCATCTGGGAGGTAAGGTCACGGGCAGTGTTTCCTCAAAAACCGATTACGTAGTGGTGGGTGTCGATCCAGGCAGCAAATATGACAAGGCTGTCGAGTTGGGTATCACGATACTTGATGAAGCAGGGCTGGTGAAATTGCTGCAGAACACTGCTGGATCCAGTATTTGATATTTATATGTTAACCGCTAACGAAGCAGAACAACTCCTGAAGAATGCAGAGCTGATCGTTTCCACTCAAGTGCTGGCAGAAACGATAGAGCGTATGGCTAAAGAGATTGCGCTGGTATTATCGGATCAATACCCATTGGTGCTCTGTGTAATGGGCGGTGCTGTGGTTTTTACTGGACAATTACTGCCTTTGCTTCATTTCCCGCTGGATTTCGATTATCTGCACGCGGGCCGCTATAATCGCACCCTTCGAGGCGGGCGCATTGACTGGAAAGTGTTGCCTCAAATCGATTTTAAGGAAAGAGTCGTGCTGGTTCTGGATGATGTGCTGGATGAAGGTGTTACGCTTGCTGCGATTTATGAGCACATGATGGAAGGAGGGGCAAAAGCATTTTATAGTGCTGTGCTCGCAGATAAAGCGATTGGTCAAGCAAAACCGATTCATGCAGATTTTATAGGCATGACATTGCCAGACCGGTATGTATTTGGTTATGGCATGGATATACATGGATTGTGGCGAAATTTACCCGCAATCTATGCCATTAAGGAATAAGGTAGAAAGAAATATGCTCGCAATTATTGGTGGAAGCGGAATGACTAAGCTTGCTTGCCTGGAGATATCACATCGCCAGATCGTGAGAACGCCTTATGGCGAGCCATCTGGACCGTTAACCTTTGGCAAAATCCAGGATCGGGAGATCGTGTTCCTGGCGCGGCATGGTCACGGTCATACTATTCCACCCCATGTTGTCAATTACCAGGCTAATCTTTGGGCATTGCATTTATTTAAACCAAAACGAATTATCGCGGTCGTATCGGTAGGTGGCATTCGTGCTGATTTGATACCTGGCAGGCTGGTTGTGCCGGATCAGATCATTGATTATACCTATGACCGGAAATTCACTTATTTTGATAAGACCGATAGACCCATTACTTATACTGATTTTACCCATCCTTTTTGCCTGGAAACGCGTAACCATCTTTTGTCAGCAGCGAAACAAGCGAACGAGCGCATTATCGATGGAGGCGTTTATGCTGTGACTCAAGGGCCGCGGCTTGAAACAGCTGCAGAAGTCAATCGATTGGAGCGAGATGGAGCCGATATGATCGGCATGACGGGTATGCCGGAAGCCGCGCTCGCGAAGGAATTAGGGCTGCCCTATGCTGCCATTGCGGCTGTTGCGAACTATGCTGCAGGACGTGGCACAAGCGCGCGTGCAATTCCACTAAAGGAGGTTTATGCTGTTCTGGAAGAAACCATGGTGAACGTACGCAACATATTAGAACATTTGGTAAAAATAAATGACGATTAGAACTGTTTTAAAGATGGGCGATCCACGTCTGCTGCAAGTGGCGAAGAAAGTGGGCAAATTCAATACACCGGAACTTGAAGCGCTGATTCAGGATATGCAGGATACGATGGCAGCGCTCAATGGCGCGGGCTTGGCTGCGCCGCAAATTGGTGTTGATCAGCAAGTGGTTATATTTGGTGTGGAATATAATCCCCGCTATCCAAGGGCGGAGACGGTCCCTTTCACGGTATTGATCAATCCTGTTTTGACGCCATTGACAAAAAAAATGGAAGAAGACTGGGAAGGATGTTTAAGTGTTCCCGGGCTGCGAGGGATAGTACCGCGCTATACCCGGCTACGTTATCAGGGAGTCGATCAGTTCGGTAATGTAATTGATCGGAGTGTGGACGGTTTTCATGCGCGTGTGGTGCAACATGAATGTGACCACCTGCAAGGGATACTCTACCCGATGCGTATTGCTGATCTTCGCAAGTTTGGCTTTACAGAAGTGCTGTTTCCAGGTGAAGAAGTCATGGATGAGTAAATTTCGCCCGGAAATTGGTACTTACTGTTACCAAGGTTTGACCACGACAAGCATGACTACTGCAAATAAGATGATGACGGGGATCTCATTGAACCAGCGATAATAAACATGGCCGTATTGATTGCGGTCATGTTTGAAATCGATCAATAATTTACCGCAGTACACATGGTAGGCAACCAACAGTACAACCAGAGCCAATTTAGCATGCAGCCAAGCCCCAGAGAAACCGTAGCCGAGCCATAGCCAGGTGCCAAATAGCAGCGTCAATAGCGCGCCAGGTGTCATGATACCGTAGAAGAGTTTACGTTCCATCACTTTGAAACGGTCAATTCCAGCTTGATCGGTGCACATGGCGTGATAAACAAACAATCGGGGTAAATAAAATAAGCCAGCAAACCAGGTAACCATGAAAATAATATGTAATGACTTTATCCAGAGCATAGGGTAATCCTTCTTTTTAAGAAAAATAAAAGCTGGCGAAACCTACTAAAAGATGCAATCAGGCTATTTGAAAAATGATTGTATTCCTGTTTAATTATAATACAACCATTGGTTAGCCAGATTTAACCAGCTAGGTATGGGACTTTTCATATTGCTGCTTGTGTTTATAGTTTTTTCCAGAAAACTATATAGAAAACTCAAGTACCGCTATGCAAGGTTAAGAATGCTATAGCCTGGAGGTTAGCTTCACTCATTGATAAAAGTACACAATTTTGGCGGAATGAAATGCGCATACTCTTGGTTATAGCCCTGCTCATCATTTATGGGTCACTTTACCCAGGAAGTTTTTCTCAACCTGAGCCAGGTGTACTGGAGAATTTTTTCTCTGATTGGCGTTGGATGACTTCTCTAAGCGATATGCTTGGCAACGTTGCGTTATTCATCCCATTTGGTCTTGCCAGCGGATTGGTTACCGGAGCCGGTCGCGATGTGACCGTTCGTATGCTCGGGTTATTTGTTCTCGGTTTATTGCTCGCTTTTATCCTTCAGCTGGCGCAGGTATGGCTACCTACCCGGTCGGCAGCGCTTGCTGACGTTGTCTGGAATATGGCTGGGATGCTATTGGGAGCTGTCGCGGCACTTTTAATGCGGAAATATTTGCGAGCAAGCGTGCTGCCATCATTTGACTCCAAGCTAATTGTTCCTTCTGCGATATTGGTTTTGTGGCTGTTAACCGAGTTATTGCCGTTAGTTCCTACACTGGATTTGCAAAAATTCAAAGATGCCATAAAACCACTTTTATTGCAGCCCGATTTTTCCCTCTCTGGCCTAATGGCACATGCCGCAGGTATTGTGGTTGCCGGTGCAGCTATTTCCGTATTGAGTAAAAAGCCATTAATTTGGCTAACAAGCCTGATGTTGGTTGTGCTTGCCGGCAAAGTCGCCATAATTAGGCTGGTATTAGATGCAACAGTGATATCGGGGTTATTGACAGGTTATTTGATTTGTATATTTTTACTGCAACAGAATGCGAGAAAATTATTTGATGTAAGCTTCTGGGTGCTGCTCTTGGCCTGGACAATCGAGAGAGTAACGCCTTTTATCGTTGCATCAGATGGAGCGATGAACCTGATTCCCTTCGCTACTATGCTGGAGGGATCAATGCAAACCAATGTAACTGGCTTGAGTCAATCACTCTTTATTTATACTGCCTTACTATGGCTTGGACAGGAAATGGGGGGGAATTTGAGAGGGATAGCCGCAGGGACGATTGCCTGGTCGATTCTACTCGAATTGACGCAAATGATCCTCTTGGGCCGCACGGCTGACATTACCGAGCCACTGCTCGTTCTCCTGGTTGCGTGGGCATTATCAGAAACTCAAAGTTACCTGCAGCGCACCCAATCACAATCTGCCCCGGAAAAGCATAAACCTTCTGTCGCGGCAGCATCATTTGTAACGAGGGATAGGGGAGATATGAGTAATCTTCGAGCAAGCTGGGTTATTTCTCTATCACTCATAATAGGGATGACAGGATTGCTTTGGTTGATGCTTCGTTTGCCAGGCGTCCCTTATAACCTTAGAGAATTGTTTTTAGGTGATGGTCATTTCTTGATCATATTTATTTTTGTACTGGCCTTGCTCTGGATTGGTGCTGGAGCGGTATGGGTGAGCAATAAAATTGTATCCAGTAACATACCTTATTTAACGCTTCCTGCATGGACGTTGGCTGCGAGCCTTATGAGTCTTGCATTGCTTTCTATGAGCGTCACTCAAGAGAGTATTGCCGATATTGCCGGTTCTAACAATTTATACTGGTATGTCATCAACCGTGATATCTGGGGCGAGAGCTGGCGGCGCATCTTCGAATGGATTGGACCCAACGTAGTCATGATGCTGGAACGCCCGGTGCGTTACGCTGCCCTGTATACGCCATTAATCGTTTTTCTGACATTGATTGTGACCTTCTTTAATTTTTATGAACATAACAGATTGTCTATTCGTCATGCTTTTCCGCTGATCATTGGTGCTTTGCCCTGGTTGTGGCTGGCAAAAGCGATTGCCTTTGACTGGTCATCCACTGATAATCTGAATGAATTGATTGCTCATGACGGACCGATGGGCTGGGGCGGCGGCGGCTATCTCTATGGCCTGCTGGCAGTTGTTTGTTTCAATGCGGTCATTCTGGCGAATGCACCGAACCATGTTAAACAGCTAACGTTTGCTGTGTTGTTCTCCATTGCGATGCTGCCGATTGGATGGTGGCTGCTGTCCCAGGGACTGGAATCTGAGGTGGAAAAATATGGACACATCTTCTCGGGTGCGCAGTTTCTGCTTGGACCTGACCGTCAGCATCTATTATCAGAAGTTGAATTATTCTTACGATGGTGCCTGGTCCAGACAGGCTTCATCATGATGACGAGTATCGGGATACGCGGCTTCCGGCAACTCAGATTCTGAGAATCCGGAGCTGGCGCTATAAGCGATTGAATAAATGAAAAAAGCCAAGACCCGGCTCATACTTCCGACGTTAAGCCTATATAACTACATAAAACTCTAAGCGGTAATCTACACTTTCATGACAATACGGGAACAAGCATTAACAGGCCTCAAGTGGACAGCAGGTGGGAAACTCACAGCGCAGATCATTACCTGGGGTATCACTCTTATCGTAATACGTTTACTGACACCTGAGGACTATGGTCTGCTAGCAATGGCGACAGTATTTGTTGCTTTTATGCTTTTGTTAGCTGAAGCAGGACTGGCACCAGCGCTTGTTCAGAAACGGGAGTTAGATGAAACTTCATTACGGCAGGTTTTTGCCATCATTATTTTGGTCAATCTGATTCTCCTGGCTATATTGAACTTGCTTGCGCCCGTCATTGCCGGTTTTTTTGGCGATGAGCGCTTGATTCCGATCCTGCACGTTTTATCGTTGCAGTTTCTGATCACTCCCGCGGCGACCATTCCGGAAGTATTGCTTTATCGTGAGCTTAAATTCAAAAATCTTTCGCTGATTCAACTGACAGCCTCGATTGCTGGCAGCGTATTAACGCTTGCCATGGCTTTTGCCGGTTATGGAGTATGGGCACTGGTTCTTGGCAATCTTTTTGGGGCTATTTGGAAGACGGTCGTGCTCAATGCATTGGCGCCATTTCATTTACTCCCCAAATTCTCCTTGCGGGGTATGCGAAGCTTTTTATCTTTCGGAGGAAATATTACGCTATCGCGCTTATTGTGGTTCTTCCTAACCCAGATTGATGTAATCATTGTCGGTAAATTACTTGGCAAGGAGATACTTGGTTTTTACTCGGTCGCGATGCACTTGGCTTCACTGCCGGTGCAGCGGGTTTCAGTTATCGTAAGCGAGGTTGCATTCCCGGTATTTAGTAAGATTCAAAATGACCGCGAGCAATTTCGCAGCTTTGTGCTCAAGGCTATACGGGTATTAAGCCTGATCGCTTTTCCAGTACTATGGGGGATTTCTAGTATAGCTAATGAAATAGTTCTCTTATTTCTAGGACAAAAATGGCAAAGTGCGGTTTTGCCATTGCAATTGCTGGCATTGATGATGCCATTCCGCATGATCGCAAATTTCCTGCCTTCTGCTATCAATGCTTTGAGCCGGCCGGATATTGGTGTGAGGAATGCATTCTTAGCTTCGATTGTTATGCCGATTGCTTTCTTGATTGGGAGCCAATGGGGGATAATTGGGGTATCGCTAGCTTGGGTTACGGTATACCCTGTAGTACTTGCCATTAATATTCATCGTATGCTGTATGCGATGGAATTACAATTGCGTAATCTTTTTTATGCCATTACGCCAGCAGTGAGTTCCGCAACAGGAATGTATCTGGCCGTCTGGATGATGGGTTTGTTACTTGAAGGAGATATCAATCAATGGGTAAAGCTGTTAATCATGATTGCTACGGGTGTGATGGCATATGGCGGCCTTACCTTATCTTTTAACAGGCGGGGCTATCAAGAAGTGAGGAACCTGGTTTGGCAGAAATAGTGCGCGTGGGTTGATATTCCTTATCAGTATGCGTCGAATGTATCCATGCTGTGGTCAGCGAGAAGGGCTGTCAAGAGTAGCTAGAGAAAGTATATTGGTAAGTTCCTCATGAGAATATTTTCCAACTTTATTCCGGGCATATGCAAATAAAACAGGCATATCGAAATTCTCATCTTTCATGCTTTCAACAAATACCGATTGGAAACAAGACGAAAGCTCCTTCATCAGACTCTTTCTGGTAAATTTAATTACATGGCTGGGCTCATCTATTGGTCCCAGACAATTGTCAGGAACAAAAATGATTAATGAGCCCGAGGGCTTAAGAATTCGCTGCAAACCATGCAGAAATTTCTGCCGCCTAATGATGTGTTCAAGTACCTGAGATGCAATTACAACATCGTACTGTTGACCAAGTGACGGGAGATGAGGTAGTTTGGCATGATGCATGGTAATCTCATGTTTACCGAGAACTTCAACAGCGCGTCTTGAAATCTCGAGACCTTCAAGATTTTTATAGTCGTGCTCTTTTAGATATCGAAGTAGTGTACCGGTACCGCAACCCACATCCAGTATGCGGTCTTCTGGTGATGTCAGCGCTTTTATTAATCTGTTCTTGGTTGGCCAGTCACGGCTTCCAGCTTGCCAGCTCACATCAAAAGCATAATCCCAGTATTCTTCTGATTTATGCTCAGCCTGCATGTTTGCCAACAAGTGGTAACCGAGCGGAAAATGTTCAGAGAAAAAGGCTTTGATACGCCAGGGGATCATGTTGTTGCTCCGTGGTTATTTACTAGAAAAGATCTACATCTATTTTGCAATTTATAGATTGAGTTGCACTTGATCTCATAAAATAAGCTAGATATTTTTGTCTTGAACCCGTCGATAGTAAACGCTCTTACTTGACGTTGCCGGAATGCGGATGTAGATGACCTGCCCGAGGTGTTTTAATCCAGCCTTGATTATGCCACGTTGCGATGCAAGGTTTTTATGATCAGCCATCATGTAAATACGCTCTATCCCATTTTGAAATAGTAAATTTGATAAAAATTGGATCATGTAAGGATAAACTCCAAGTCCCCTGCATTTTTCTAACGTAAAGCAATTAACAATTTCTACTTCATGATCTTTAAGAATCAATCGTTGAAAAGGTTCTTTTGAATATTCGCTGGCGGTATATACCCAGCTAATATGGACCAATTCTCCATCCTTGTAAGCGCCATAGGCGGTTTCAATTCCACGTGTTACATAATATCGCTTTGCCTGCTCCGAGAATCTTCCAGTATCAAGTGTAAGCGCCATTAAATCTTTACCGGATAACTTTTTAACATTCAGATCGGATCGGGGATTAAAAGGCATCATCTCATTATCGTTGCAACCGAATAGCTCTAATCTGTTAAAGTCAATAATGAAACCAGGAAAATTTTGTTTTGCCCGCATAAGATGGCCTAAAGCGGATTTGGTAAGGGTAGCTACCTTTTTGGGGAACGCCTGTATTGTCAACATCGGATTACCTGGCGGAAATAGGAATATGTTTGGTATCAGGAATCATAACGAAGCAGTTTAGGCTAGATAATTTGAGCAGAAATGGAAATCTTCATTAAATTTTACTGGTTCTTATTAGGTCGGTGTATCAGCAAGATTAACCCATTCAATACCTAAATCAATTTGTCGGCGAAATAGAGGTGGAATTTCAGCATTCCAACCAATGGCTCTTAGTTTGTTTTCTCTATATTCAAGTAGTGGCGTGGATGCCAGCATAGATTGAGTTATCGGTGATGCCAAGTTGATTTTTATACCTACGAAATAATTCATCATATGGGTCTGACCGCGTTCAGTTTCAGGATTCGGCGTGACCAGGTTGGCGCCTAATTTAAGTTTGAAATTAAGTGGACCATCGTTTACAAATGGGTTACTTGAGCCTAGATTGACATATTTAAAATTGTTTTCTTGCGCCCAAATGAATGATTGATTGTATAAAGCTGTTACAACGCCTTTTTTTAGCCAAGTGATCTCACCATTTCGCCAGCCAATATTAGCTATGCGAACAGTATCCGCACTTTCCAGTGCAAGCAGAATAGCACCAATCCAATGATCTCCCAGATATGCGCCTATAAGAAAACCATTCTGGTATGTATGTTCGATATTTTCCCATTTTGATAAGAATACCCGATCTTCATGCCGTGTTTTGACAGTTGGAATAAGCATTTGATGAAAAAACTCGTGAATCGCTTTGTCGTTTCTCAATAGTGTAAATTGAAATCCTGTACGGCGTGCTATACGCAAATCATCTTTTGCTCCTTTGCTGGTAAGGATGTCCGCAATTGGTTTATTCAAGTCAATACGGCAATTTACAAATAAGGGAATAATATGCCATCCGCGGGAGGCATATAATGGTAGAGTCAGGGGATTTAGAGGGCATAGTGATATATCAGCAGCTAATGCTTTATTTTTCCCTCTCAGTATCTGGAGAAGTGAGAATTTACCTACTGGAAGGGGCTCAATTACATGCCCCAATAGTTTATGGGTCCAAGATGCATACTGAGGTTTATTTCCATAATAAATGATAGTACTCTCTCCTTCGTTAGATGGGAGAGGCGCGTGTATGCGGTAAGCGGGTATGGACCAATTTTGCAGGGTATCCTGAATACCTATTGTTGCAACATCTATCGGATAGCGAAAATTGGCTGGTAAGGCAGCATGCAATTGCCGAAATAAAGATTTTAATAAAGGCAAGTTTATTTCCTTATGGAAGATAGCATGCGCTGCAGAAAGCCAGAGATGACACCATTTGGTATAAATCTAGCTGCTTGAAGTTCTATTTGTTCAGTTGCGGCACCAAAACCCGTTTTAAACTTGACTAGTCCGGATTCAGGGTTGGGATCATCAGTTCCTCCTAGATTGAATAATTCCTTACCTTCATCACGAAGCATAGAAGCAATTTCATGAATGAGAAAGTGAGCTGCGCCACATTCCATTCCTTCCGGGCTGGTTCCCTGGGTATGACTGTAGCCGGTTTTTTTAGCTAACAGTATGATATTCGAAGAAAGTATTTGATCGGCAGCGACTGCGCAAAAAATTTCAGCAGCACCAGAATCAATGAGCTTAGAAAAATTTGCTATTGAGGCTGAGGCGGTCACATTTTCTCCACGTTCTTTGCGCCGTTGCATAGAAGCGCTGATTAAACGGGCATGGGCTGCAATCGCTTCTTGGTCTTTTCTGCGCTGCATCTCTACACCTGTTTTTTTTGCGCGTTTTATCCTGTAAGCGTGGCCTTTAGACATTTTTTTCAATATATCCGGATGCTTCAGGTTTAATACAAACTCCCACCTGGTTTTGCGTTCTTTCTCATGCTCCAGGCTCGGGAGGATTGCCCCAGCCGGGGAGCAAAAGCTGTTTACTGATAAAGAAGTAACTCCATTTTTGTGACAAAAATTTATTAGATTCTGCCAGAATGGTTCATCAGCGGGAATATTGGGTATAGAGGGAATTTCTACTGAGCGCCTCAACCGCCCGCTTTTCATGAATGCGAGACAGTAAGTTTTTGATTGGGTAAGGTTATGATTGCTTAGTAACCAGGGTGTAAATCCCTGGAGGCGCCGATAGGCAATATATTCGCTTGTATAGAATGGATTGTGTGAATTAAGTGCGGCCACTTCTTGAATTTGAGGTGATACCGTATCGATTGCTGTTGCAAATATTTCAGCCATTTTATTTATAAAAGATGAATTCGAAAGTACCGTTCAATCATATTTTACGGAAGAACAAGATACCAATGAGTCTTTTTAAGGTCAAAAAGAAAACGAACCTAATCTTGCTTATTTTTAGATAAAGGTTTTAAGTTTGTTTATGGTAGGCTGTTACTCAATGAAAGAAACGGCGTCCTCATTGCATCAGAAAATTGGAACTTGATAAGTGCGCACCTCCCATTACGATATAGTGTGATTAAGGAAGCGTCAATTTTCTATTTGTCTGGTCGATGGAACCCAAAAGTATATATTTCAACTGATTGAATTTTTGATCGGCTGATAAAGTGAAACATTGGGTTTCTTTAGGTTAGGATTGTTCGGGTTTGAGCTCTATATAATGGAAGGAAGGTGAGAAATTGAGGTTTACGACAGCCATACGTTTTTTGCGTGACAGCAAAGCGAGTCCACGCCAAAAATATTGGGAGATCAGCAGCTTAGCAAGTGAGATACTTCGATTGTTTGAGCGTGGCAATCGGGAATTCATGCAGCATGTTTTACAAGATCTATGGTGTTTTATCACGTCCTCGATTCGCTCTGACAGTGAGGGAATTCCTCTCCGGATTCGGTCTGCAGTTGATTGGCTGCTCCGAGCGCAGGGGGAAACACCTGATGATGGTGTGTCGCTTGGCTATTTCCCTTGCCGTGGCGAACCAGAAAAGTGGATGCCGTCTTATCCTGAGACCACAGGCTATATTATTACCACGTTACTGTCTTATGCTGAGCGTTTCGGGGATACGAGTGTGCGAGATGCTGCGCTTAGAATGGCGTATTGGGAAGTTGCGATCCAAATGCCATCGGGAGCAGTGCAGGGTGGACCGGTTTGTTCACCGGAGCAACAAACTCCAGCAGCATTTAATACCGGTATGGTGCTGGACGGGTGGTGCTCTGCGTATAGCGCAACGGGTGATAAAGTTTTTTGGGAAGCTGCTGGCCGAGCGGCTGATTTTTTAATGGCTGATATTGACGAGGCTGGTTACTTTAGAACTAATGGTCGTTATGTAAGTGCTGATGAAATTAAAACCTATACTTGCTTATGCGCTTGGGCAATGTATCGTTTTGGAGCCCTTTCAGGGAACCAGCACTATCAGCAGGCTGCAATTAGGGTAATTGAGGCAGCAATAAATCAGCAACTTTCAAATGGCTGGTTTGCACATAATTGCCTGACGATATCTACGGCACCCCTGACACATACAATAGGTTATACCTTGCAGGGCATATTTGAGGTGGGGATACTCGCCCAACGCTCAGATTTTATTGCTGCTGTAAAAGCCGGTGTTGATCCGTTGATAGCGCGTATTGATCGTTGTGGGCTGCTGCCCGGCCGCTTTTATGCTGATTGGGCGCCAGCGGTATTATCATCTTGCTTGACAGGCAATGCTCAGATAGCAGTCGTCTGCTTTCGTCTTTATCAGGTAACTGGTGTGGTGCACTATAAACAAGCTGCAGACTTGCTCGTAAATGCTCTAAAAGCGCTGCAAGTGATTAACTCACCCAATTCAGCATTCAATGGCGCAATTGCTGGTTCATTTCCCATTTTTGGCGGATATATGCGAGGAGGTTATCCAAACTGGGCAACCAAGTATTTCATCGATGCATTGTTATTACAGCATCAATGTAGTTGATGAGTATTAATATATCAATTCGATTTCTTGCTAAGAGTTAGGAGACCGTTCTACATGAGAGATTTATTGGTCGCTGGCATGGTCTTTAGTGTGCTGCCATTTGTATTTTCTAATCCTCATATTGGTGTGCTCCTTTGGTCATGGATTGGCTACATGAATCCCCATCGGCTGGGATGGGGATTTGCCTACAATTTTCCTTTCGCCCTGATTATCGCTGGAACGGTCGTAGTGTCCTTGCTTGTTTCCAGAAAGAAACTGAATTTTTTCTGGACACCTGCTATTGGCTGGCTTTTATTGCTAAATATCTGGTTTCTCATCACCACGATTTTTTCTCTACAACCTGAGGAATCATGGGTTCAGTGGAATAAGGTAATAAAAATTCAATTCTTTGTTTTTATTACTTTGTGGGTGATGGGCGATAGAAAAAAGATCGAAAGTTTAATATGGATTATCGTGATTTCAATCGGTTTCTATGGCGTAAAAGGGGGAATTTTTACACTTACTACCGGAGGGGGGCATCACGTATTGGGTCCGGCGACGAGCTTCATCTCAGGCAATACTGAGATTGGTTTGGCATTAGTCATGATTGTCCCTTTGGTTTGGTACTTGTTCCTTCATACGACTAATAAATGGATTCGTTCTGGATTAATTGTCGCTATGCTGCTTACATCAATAGCTATTTTGGGTACACAATCGCGCGGTGCGCTTTTGGCTATTGCGGCTATTGCTTTTTTTCTTTGGTTGAAAAGCCGGAAGAAGCTTGTTCCACTGATGGCGATACTTTTCATGATCCCCTTTGTTTTCATGTTCATGCCCCAGCAATGGCATGAACGCATGGAGACAATTAAGAACTATGAAGAGGATGGCTCCGCAATGGGGAGAATTACGGCATGGACGTTTGCCTATAAACTGGCCAGTGCACGGCCATTAACTGGGGGAGGGTTCGAAAGTTTTAACGAGACGAATTATGAATATTATGCACCTGGTTTAGTGAATACCAGTGTGAGGTCACACTATCCGGATGTGCACAGTATTTATTTTGAAATGCTGGGCGAGCAAGGCTTTGTTGGTCTGGCCATTTTTCTGATTTTGGGATTGATTGCCTGGAGAACTGCCAACAAAATAATGGGCTTAACTAAGCAATCTGCCGATCACAGATGGGCATATGATCTTGCCTCAATGATTCAGGTAGGTCTGGTAGGCTATGCTGTAGGCGGAGCATTTCTAGGGTTGTCGTACTTCGATCTTCCTTATCATTTTTTGGTTATACTTATCCTGACATCGCGGATTGTGCAGCAACAGTTTGCTACCAATCTTCAACAGAGCCGGATATCTGGAATCGCTTATCAAGCAGCTATCAATCCTGGAAGACAAATGGTTAATGAAGCAAGAAAAGTACGAAACACCTAAGCTAAACACCAGGCATCGATTTGAGGAAAATTGGCGCAAGAATTTTGAAAAATTTGCAGTTCGTTCAGAGGATGATGCTGGAATAGCAGGTTGGTCATCTACTGGACTGGAAACGCGATTACGCTATTTCATCCATTTCTGGGATAAGAATCATCATGATCCTGGCTTGTGGCTAGATCTGGGATGTGGTGCAGGCACCTATTCAAGGTTTATTGCTGAACGAGGTATGCGCGTGATCGGTCTGGATTATTCTTTTCTGACCTTACAAAAAGCTAAGATAAGAGGAAATTCCTCAATAGACTGGTGTGCGGCGGACGCTTCCAGGCTTCCGGTAAAGCCAGAATCATTTAATGGCGCTATTTGTTTCGGTGTGACACAGGCGCTTGAGAATTCATCGGCAGTTACTAGTGAGCTTGTGAATGCAGTAATGCCTGGAGGGCAGATATGGATCGATGCATTAAATGGCGCTTGTATACCTCATCTTTGGGAGCGATGTTACCGAAAACTTAGTAGCCGGCCTATGCACTTGCGTTATGAATCATGGCATCGTATCAAAGCGATCATGAAAGCTAATGGTTTGGTTAACATTCAATTGTATTGGCTGCCGATACTGCCTTCGCGTTGGGTTCGCTTCCAACGGTTGTTGGAAACTTCATTAGCCAGATGGTTTTTTTACTATTTACCAGGGTTAGGCCTTTTGTTTAGTCATTCATTTATAGTGTACGGCGAGCGGCCTTTACAAAAACTTTAATGCCAATTCTATGAAAATGCTGCCCCTCTTGTTTTCCCCTGCTGGTAAGAACGCAAGATTATCCATCGTTATTTATCACCGTGTCTTACCTAAGCCGGATCCTTTGTTGGGTGGAAGTGATATAGGAAGCTTTGAGGCGGAGCTAAAGTATTTAACCAGAAATTTCAATATTCTTCCTTTATCTGAGGCCGTGAAAAGGCTGCGTAGCGGCATGCTGCCAAGTCGCGCTGTCAGCATTACTTTTGACGATGGTTATGCGGATAATGCTGAAATTGCTTTGCCGATTCTGCTGAAATACGGGGTTACGGCAACATTTTTTGTGGCTTCTGGCTTTCTTGATGGTGGAAGAATGTGGAATGATACAGTGATTGAGTCAGTACGTCAGGCGCAGGGAGAGGTGCTTGATCTTCATCAAATTGGCTTGGGAGTTCATGCGCTGACGTCACTTGATGAACGTAGACGGGCTCTTGCTTTCCTGATTGGAAAACTCAAGTACTTACCGCAAGAAACAAGGCAATCACAGGTAGAGAAAGTAAGGGCTTCGATTTCTGCAGATTTGTCTGACAATCTCATGATGACTTCAGATCAGGTTAGACAATTACATCATGCTGGAATGGAAATAGGAGGGCATACTGTCAATCACCCCATTCTGACCAGCATAGGAAATGCTGCCGCGCGTACTGAAATTGCCAATGGTAAAGAAATACTCGAAGGCATTATACGTGCTCCTGTTCGACTCTTTGCCTATCCGAATGGTAAGCCAGGTAAAGATTATCGGATAGATCACGTCAACATGGTCAGACAGCTGGGATTCGATGCGGCTGTTTCCACAGCATGGGGCGCTGCGAGGAATAGTGATGATTACTTTCAGCTGCCGCGCTTTACACCGTGGGACAAAAGTGAATTTTTTTATGTGTCACGTATGGTACGAAATATCTTCCACAAGATTGAAGTCGTTTAAGTAATCTTCACGCTGACAGATGTATGAGCCGGGAGTATCCAGGCAATGCTGATCGGGATTGAAAGCCCCGTCAAGATTAATTAACGCATCTTTAGCACAGGTTTTTCATACGACACATGGCTTTGATTTTTTCTTCCATACCGGTTTGCATTCCTGCGGTACGACCTTCCTCAAAGGCAATGTCTGGTGCGATTCCTTTGCTGAGGCGATAAGCCGTCCACATCGCGCCAGCACGATTACCCGATGCACAGTGAAGCAGCACTGGCGCGGCAGCTTGTTCGATCGCGGCGGTAAAAGTGGCTAGCTGCTCATCGTTAATACCGGTGCTGGTTACCTGGATATTGATATAGCGCATACCGGCTGCTTCGACAGCCTGTTTTTCGGCAAGGATACCTTCAGCTTCAGTACGTAAGTCTATAATCGTTCTGAAACCCTGCTCAGCAAGCTCCTGCACACCTCCCTCGCTCAATAGGCCAGCAGTGGCGATTTGTGTCGTAGCGCGATTGTAATTGGCGATGGCGTTTATCTGATTGCCAAATGGCGTTTGATTGGCGGCGTGGGTAATGTTCGTGAGCGAGATAAGCAACCATGCAATGAGGTAATGTGTCGAATTTATCATGACTTCGTATAATGGTTTTAGAGTGAATAATTGTTTAAAGTAGCACAAACTGAAGAGCAATTTAACTGTAAAAGGTGAAAAATTTGGCGACCTCCGATTCTCATTCAGACACCGCATGGCACAACCAATCAGCAGATGAAGTGATGGCAATTCTTCAAACCAACCGCAGTGGTCTTTCTCAGGTGGAAGCAGAGCGGCGGCTCAAACAGTATGGGCCTAACCGGCTGAGGCCTCCCCGGCAGCGCAGCGCATGGATACGGTTTTTACTGCAATTTCATAATGTGTTGATTTATGTGCTGCTAGTTTCTGCGGGGATTACCGCGCTGCTTAACCACTGGATCGATACCGCTGTGATCGTGGGCGTAGTCGTCATTAATGCATTGATTGGCTTCGTCCAGGAAGGTAAAGCAGAAAAAGCATTGAATGCCATCCGCCGGATGCTCTCGCTTGACGCCATTGTTTTGCGCGATGGTAAACGCCAGCAGATTCCTGCGGAACAGTTGGTTCCTGGTGATGTTGTATGGTTGCAATCTGGGCATAAGATACCTGCTGATCTGCGTTTACTCAGCGTCAAAAATTTGCGTGTTGAAGAATCTGCCCTGACCGGAGAATCCGAGGCGGTAGAAAAAATAATTGAAGCATTGCCAGCGCAAGTCACGATCGGGGATCGCCTTTGTATGGCTTATTCGAGTACGTTAGTTGTCTATGGTCAAGGAGCAGGTATTGTGGTGGCAACGAGTGATCAGACCGAAATAGGGCGAATCAGCACGTTGATCGAGCGGGTCGATACCATAGAGACACCGTTACTTAGACAATTGGCGGCATTTGGACACTGGTTGACTGGCCTGATCATGGTTGTGGCAGTCTGCATGCTGATCTATGGTGTGCTTCAGGGCAATTATGACCTGAGTGAGATATTTCTGTCAGCGGTCAGTATGGCTGTCGCAGCCATACCAGAAGGGCTACCCGCCATCATGACGATCACACTGGCGCTAGGGGTGCAAATGATGTCCAAGCGGCATGCCATTATCCGCCGCTTGCCAGCAGTGGAAACTTTGGGCGCAGTAACAGTCATTTGCACCGATAAAACAGGGACGCTGACATGTAACGAGATGACAGTACAGCGCATCATCACAGCGGATCATCAGCTGGAAGTGAGCGGAGCGGGTTACGCACCCGTTGGCGGATTCAGCTTGCAAGGCAGTGAGTTTCTCATCAATGAGCATGCAGTCATACTTGATCTCTTTCGAGCAGGATTGCTGTGTAATGATGCGCAATTACGTGAGCATGAGGAAAGCTGGACAATTGAGGGAGATCCCACTGAAGGTGCGCTGATTACGCTCGCCTTGAAAGCGGGACTGGATTCCTTATTCGAGCATGAATCACTGCCGCGTACCGATACTATTCCTTTTGAATCAAAATATCGCTTTATGGCTACCTTGCATCATGATCATGCTGGGCATGGCTATATTTATCTCAAAGGAGCACCTGAAGAAATTCTGGCTATTTGCACGAATGAGCGCAGCATGGATGAAGATCGTCCGCTGGAGCGTAATTATTGGCAGGCAAAAATGCAGGAAGCCGCTGCATTGGGGCAGCGGCTACTTGCCATTGCAGTCAAGGCTGCTGAAAGTGACCAGATGACTCTGAATTTCAATCATGTTCGTACTGGTTTCACATTGCTTGGCTTGGTCGGAATCATCGACCCACCGAGGAAGGAGGCAATTGAGGCTGTGCAGCGATGTCGATCAGCCGGGATACGCGTCAAAATGATTACCGGAGATCATATTGCAACAGCGCGTGCGATTGGTAAGCAACTCGGGATTGGTGATGGTCAGACGGCACTGAGCGGGGTTGATCTGGATCGGATGGATGACGCGCAATTGCGAGAGGAAGTTATGAAAACGGATGTATTTGCACGTGCCAGCCCAGAGCACAAGCTGAGACTGGTGAAGGCGCTACAGGTCAATGGTGAGATCGTTGCCATGACCGGTGATGGCGTGAATGATGCGCCTGCCTTGAAACGGGCGGATATTGGCGTGGCAATGGGTAAGAAAGGTACCGAAGTGGCCAAGGAAGCATCGGGAATGGTGATTGCTGATGATAATTTCGCCTCGATTACGCATGCAGTGGAGGAGGGCCGGACGGTTTACGATAACATCAGGAAAACGATAGTTTATATCATGCCAACCAGCGGCGGGGAAGCAGGCATGCTGATCATCGCCATTTTTTTGGGGATGACGCTGCCAATTTCTCCCGTACAGATTTTATGGATCAATATGGTTACTGCGATCACGCTTTCCTTGTCACTTGCCTTTGAGAAGGCAGAACCAGGTATCATGCAGCGTCCACCCCGCGACCCTAAGGCACCCATCCTATCATGGTTTATGCTGTGGCGTATTGCATTTGTGTCTTTGTTACTTACCAGCGGTGCGCTGGGGTTGTTTTTATGGGAGCAAGCACAAGGCGGCAGTATTGAAGCTTGCCGGACAGCCGCAGTGAATGCGCTGGTGATGGGGGAGATCTGGTATTTATTCAATTGCCGGTATCTGCTGTCCTCTGCATTATCCTGTAAAGGATTACTGGGGAGTCCTTATGTGTTGCTTGCCATTAGTATACTGGCCGTAATTCAGCTTTTGTTTACTTACAATCCTTTGATGCAGAAGTTGTTTGGTACGATGGCGATTGATACGGCTGCATGGATTAAAGTAGTATCATTTGGTGTACTGCTTTTTCTGGTGGTTGAGGTTGAAAAATCTTTAATTCGGCACTATAGAATTGCACGATTATGATGCTTTGCCTGCAGTTTTTATATACGTATGCATGCAATTTCCGGAACAATCAGTAAATGAACCATGATGTGCGCCGTCTTGGGAAAACGGCCATCTCTTGTTAAAGAGAAAAGTTTGTAACGCTTCGGCAACATGGAGCGATGCCATGAGGACTGATGGCCAATACTGACTTCAGTTGATGCTAACTCAGCAAAAAGAAAATCGTGTTTGAGTTTAATCGGGTAATGGCGTAACGAAGAAATCGCTCCGTATATGGGTTCATAGGAGGGTAGAGCCAGTTTCACGCCATCCCCAAATATACCAGGGCGCATCTGGGCCCGTTTGGAACAACAGGTCAAGAATAGTCACGGCGTGCTCAAAAGGGGGATAAAACTGAGAGTACTCCGGATAACCATCGTATGATTTAAAAACGAGTTGCACGCCAATCTCATCAAAACGAGACGGCTCAATATAACTCTTCGCCGAAGGCCCGCTTAAGTAGAGTCCTGCACCAGACTTTTTGACCAGATCCAGAATGAGTTCTTGCTTTTGACCTTCACCATGGTAATTGCGTGAATCATGAAATTCAGTATTTATCCCAAGAAAATCCTGCGAAATCTTTGTGATCAAATATTGGTTTAGCTCAGAAAGTGATTCCCAGTTCCGACCTAAATAGACGTCTTCGAGGAAATCACAATAATTCTTGAAATAGGGTGCCTTAACATAATGATGGCGCAAATTTTCCCAATGTTTTCGGCCCCATTCCATATCGGTGAGAATCACATCGCAGATACGACGGTTGCGGTTAGAACCGGTGGGAACAGTAAGCCAATGGAGGCCTTTGGGCGTCTTGATGCGATTGCGGCTGCGCCAGTCACGCGGTGTGAATTGTACATCATCGAAGTAAAGAAACAGATCGACATCATGAATGATGTCGAAATAGCCCTTCCACGGAATATAACTGGATTGAAGAATAGCAACTTTTTTCATGCTTATTTCAAGTAATAGACCGTGCCAGCCTTGATGAAGCTACCGGCAGGCACATCATTGTGGTCGACAACAACCGCACCGGCGCCAATAAAGCAGCCTTCTCCCATCGTGACTGCCCCACAGATTGTGGCATTGGGCGAAATAAAGCAATTGCCGCTAATCTGACTGTCATGGTTGATCACTGCGCCTGGCCAGAGCACGCATAGAGGACCAATTTGTACATAGGTGTCAATCACAACACCTGCCATAATCAGGCTTCCTGCACCGATACACGAGAAGTCGCGCACATAAGCTCGAGGATGGATAAGGGCTGGCAGTGAGTAGCCTTCACTGATTAGTTGACGGAAAAGGGTAAGCCGCGCCGCCATATGCCGATAACCAACCGCCAAGGCGATCGCAACGCTGCCTTGAGGGAATCGATCCCGCACTCTTGACCATGGTCCGAGAATATCGCTACCTGTATTCCAATCATCGACGAAGCCGAGGACTTTGAAACCGCACTGTTCTGCCAAATCTTTGACGACTTTACCGAGCTCACTTGCACCGTAGATGAGTATCGGTTTCGCAGAACTCACTCTTTACCTCCGCCGACTTCACGGGAAATTAGGAACAGTGGTTTTTTTGATGACTTGAAATTCATGCGCCCAATATATTCGCCAAACACTCCGAGAATAAGTAGCTGAATGCCGCCAAATAAAACAATAGCGGCCATAATCGAGGCGAAACCACTCACTGTGATAATGCCGAACAACTTGCCAAAGAGGATCACGCCAAGCCATGCCATGCCGATCAGAAAGAAAATAAAGCCAATATAGCTGGCCATGCGTAGCGGCAGATCGGAGAAGGTAACGAAAATATTGATGGTATGGATAAGCAGCTTGCGAAAGTTATAGTTACTCGTTCCTTCGGCGCGCTGGCAATGGGGCACTTCTACTTTGGCGTAGCTATTGGTCAGCCAAGACAGATAACCATCTACGAAGGGGAACGGTGAATCGAATTCAGCAAGCACTTTTGCAATGCTGGATTCGATAATCCGGAACGAGGTGTATTCGTAATTCAGCGTCGGGATGGCGCGATTGAAGGCGCGTCGGGCCAATTCCGAAGTAAGGTTGCGCCAAGTTGAATGGGTGCGGCTCCTGAATACCCCATAGACCAGGGCGTAACCTTCGCGTGCTTTTGCAATGAGCTGTGGAATCGCTTCTGGCGGATGTTCTAAATCATCATCAAGTGTGATGATATATTTACCTTGAGCTTTTGATATTCCACATATTGTTGCTGCATGCTGACCAAAGTTGCGTGACAGTTTGATGCCGCGCACATGGGTGTCGCGCTGAGATATGGCTTCAATTACTTCCCAGGAGTTATCACCTCCACAGTCCTCAACAAGCAGAATCTCATAATCTTCATTCAGTTGTGCTAGCGCCTCCGTCAATCTGCGGTGGAGTTCTGGCAGCATACCGGCGGAGCGATAAACTGGAACCACGATGGAGATACTTACATTATCAGGCCTTGGTTGCATCACATATCCCCACGTAATGAATTTGAACAAAGCATAATGAAGTATGCGGGAAGAATAAACTCCCTTTTTTACTAAAGTTCATTATACGTAAGTAGATACATGAACAAAAGAGTTCAATCAAGCAGCTCAAGGTTTTCTTAAATTGATTCTTTATTTTCACCAAATAGGAAATTTGGATGCAGCATAGCTGCGCGCTTGGCGTACCATTGGTACCGATCAAGGACCGAACCAGAATATCAACCATCAAATCGGTAAGATTGCATTGCCAAGCTATCTGTTGTTGGCCGTTGTGGTTAACGTGATTCCTCTCTGGTGTGCTTGAAAGGTTCATTGACACGAAATACCGCTGCGGCTATATTGTTTTTATATGAGGTGTGGATGCCGTTTTTAGCATTGATGTTTGTTTTTTGAATGGGTGAAGTGCATGTTATTGTTGTTGGTTAACTGCCAGATCTGTTATTGATCATGCTTGCCTGGTCAGTAATTGCGGTGGCAGCATTTCTGCTCATTTTATCGATTGGACTATAACGCTCAAGCATCTGCCGTTTAACCTATTCTTTGCTGCATCGCATAGGGTTCCGGGACAAAGTTGTATTCCACCGGAAACGGAAGAGAACCAATTTATGGGGGTTTCATGCATATGGATAAGAGGTGAGATATGTTTTTCCGTTATTTTATCTACAGCCATTCCCGTTTATCGTTCTCAGGAGATGCTGGGCGAATTACATCGCCGCATCGTGGCAACTTGGGAGGTCGTTGGACTCAGCCTTGATTAGATTGAGGGAAGGCTACGACGTTGTCTACGGGTTACCAAAGAGCGAAATTTATGGTTCCTTGGGAGCGTAGTGTCGCTGCTATTAGGGATTGCCAGTGCTCTAGGGTTATTTCTCAGCGGTATGGGTTTTTCGATTCTCTTGGATATGTTAGAGAATTACGTCCTCTAAGGCTGGAACACCCCCGAATTTTCCCTGTTGGTACTCGCCATCGTCATTTCTTCGGGCGCTCAACCCTTCGTCCTGGGCAATTAGGCGGGTAAGTGGAAGACATGTGACGGACGTGATGATGGTTATGTCTACTACCTGGCAATTCGTTCGCTATGCATTTATTGGCTTGTTGTCAAATGCGATTCTCTATATTGCTTACCTCGTCTTAACTGTCTTGGGAGTAGAGGTAAAGCTCGCTATGACTGTTCTCTACGCCGTGGGTGTTGCCCAAACCTTTGTCTTTAACAAGCGCTGGACTTTTCGCCATGATGGCTCGCATAGATCTGCGTTTGTGCGCTACTGCATTTCTTATGCGCTCGGTTATGCCCTTAACCTGCTATGCTTATATGTGCTGGTCGATTGTCTGCATTACCCCCATCAGATTGTGCAGGGTATGGTCATTTTCGGGCTAGCAGCAATATTGTTTTTGCTACAGAAATTCTGGGTTTTCCGCACGAATTCATCTTTATCAATTTCTGCAAGGGTGCACTCATGAATATTCCTTTCAATAAACCTCACATGACCGGCAAGGAACTCTGGTATATCGCCCAAGCACATCAAGAAGGGCAGCTGGCAGGAGATGGGCCGTTTACTAAGAAATGCCATGTATGGCTGGAGATGCGCACTTCTGCAAATAAAGTTCTTCTAACGCACTCCTGTACGGCCGCCCTGGAGATGGCAGCAATGCTTGCAGATATCGGGCCGGGAGACGAAGTGATCATGCCGTCCTTCACCTTTGTGTCGACTGCGAATGCGTTTGTGCTGCGTGGTGCTATTCCGGTATTCGTAGACATCCGGCCGGATACACTCAACATCGATGAGGATCGGATCGAGGCAGCGATTACCTCACGAACCAAGGCGATCGTCGTAGTGCACTATGCGGGTGTGGGCTGCGAAATGAGTGCGATTATGGAGATCGCAGATCGGCATAAACTACTCGTCATTGAGGATGCCGCGCAAGGTTTGATGGCGCGATATAAGGGCCGGGCTCTCGGGAGTTTTGGGCAGATGTCTACATTAAGCTTTCATGAAACGAAGAATATCATTTCGGGGGAAGGTGGAGCATTGTTGATCAATGATCCGGAGTTTATTCAGCGCGCGGAAATCATCCGTGAGAAAGGCACGAATCGGAGTCAGTTCTTTCGTGGTCAGGTGGATAAATACACCTGGGTTGAAGTCGGCTCATCGTATCTGCCGGGCGAGATCATCGCAGCATTTCTCTGGGCTCAACTCGAGGACGCCACATCCATTACCACGCAGCGCTTGCTGCTGTGGGAGCGTTACCACGAGGCTTTTGCAGAACTGGAAGCGCAGGACAAGGTGCGCCGTCCGATTGTCCCGCAGGATTGCGAGCATAACGCACACATGTATTATCTGTTGCTGCCCAGTCTGGATGCGCGTATGAAATTTATTGCGGCGTTGCGGGAAAAAGACATCCAGGCTGTGTTTCATTATGTTCCGCTCCACCGTGCGCCGGCAGGGCAGAGGTACGGACGCACGGCGGGAACCATGCTGTATACTGATGCGCTGAGCGACCGGTTGGTTCGGCTTCCGTTATGGCCTGATCTGAGCAAGCAGCAGCACGCGGTTATCGAAGCGGTACTTGAAGCGGCATGAAGTATCGAATCAACTCAAGTCGGAATGTTGAGTCATGGCGCTTTCGATTGACGCATTCCTCGTCAATTTTGTCGATTTTCCGTGGAGTATATTAATCTTAGCGGTATTCAAACGATAGTGATTCGCCAGGAAAAGTGGTTCGGCAAAGTTTTATGCGGGATCAACGCAGCACTTCACGTTGCAATTATGGGAAGGCTTTTATAGGTTCTAGGCGAACCCAACTCAATTGCTATTGGAAGTCCAGAAATATTATGAAACCAGCGACATTGACTGTTAATTCATATCGTACAAACTTTTCCTTGGCGGCAGTCGTTGCGCTTGGCATTTCAGGCCTATGGTTCTGGCTCACATGGCGCTACGATTTTGATTTGGCCGATGAAGGTTTTTACTGGTATGGGGCGCAACGCGTGCTGCAGGGAGAAGTGCCGCTACGCGATTTTATGTCCTATGACATTGGTAGATATTACTGGACTGCAGCTTTCATGTATCTCATGGGGGACGATGGAATTTTTGCGGCGCGCGTAAGTGCTGCCGTCTATCAAGCTGCTGGGGTTCTGCTGGGAGTATTCATCTGCTTGCTGGCCTTGCAGCGAGAAGGTGCTGTACGATGGCTATTTGCGCTGCTGGCAGCCTGTATTCTTACCATTTGGGTGAAACCGTACTACAAAGCATACGATCACGCTACCAGTGTTGTTATAGTCGCAATGTTAGTGCTCATGCTGAAAACTACCAAACCTGCTGCATGGCTGTTCGCTGGCGTATGCCTTGGCGTTGCAGCCATTGTGGGTCGAAATCATGGTCTGTATGGTATGATAGCATCCATTTTTGTGCTATCGGTGCTTTTGTTAAAAGCGCCGTCGCGGAAGGCTGTGGCTGGCTTGTATGGCTATTTCATTTTGGGCGTTTTGATTGGATTCTCGCCGACGCTGATGATGATGCTTGCCATTGATGGTTTTGCGGCAGCATTCATAGAGAGCATCATCTTGATGTTTAAGTATGGAGCGACCAATATCTCCCTGCCAGTTCCTTGGCCTTGGTCTGTGAAAACGGGGGAAATTGGATTTTTGATGTCTGTAGTAGAACTGGCGATCGGAATTGGCTTTGTATTCTTGCTGGTTTTTCCTTTAATTGGAATCCTGGTGCTGGCATTTAGCCGGTTTGATTTGAGCAGCGATGCGCGAAAGGTTTTGATGGCGGCGATTGCTGCTGCTATTCCCTATGCGCATTATGCCTTTTCCCGATCAGACCTGGTCCACCTCACGCTAGGTATATATCCAGCCTTAATCGGTCTATTGGCTGCAGGTGGATTAATGAAAGAGTTGCGTCCTCTGGTGCTGGCCGTTGGCTTGCTCATGGTATCGTTGGTTACCGTTCCCAAAGGGTACCTGCTGCACAGTGTGTTAAAAGAGGATTATGTGAAAACTGATATTGCTGGTGAGCAACTGTGGATAAAACAAAGTCTGTCTGAGAAATTGCAGCGGATCACTAAAGAAGTACAAGCGTTAACGGATAATTCAGTCAGCTTTTTAGCCTTGCCCAATATGCCAAGCATTCACGCAATTTTTCATACCCAAATGGCAATTTGGGAAATTTATCCTTTAATACCAAGAGATAGGGATTTTGAAGTCCGGGAAATTAGGCGACTGGAATCATTTTTACCAGAACGGGTATTTCTGTCAGACCACGCATTAGATGGAAACCCAGCGTTTCGATATAGCCGCATGCACCCGCTAACCTACAGATGGCTCACATCCAAATATGAGCTTTCAGATAGTAATGAGATACCTGAAATCAAGATTTATTCGCTCAAGCACTAAGCGTATTTCATACAAAGGGTGATTCGTAAAACCTTGCTAGCTGGTACCAATCTGACCGCTCCCGTCAATTGCTTCCGATAACCTGGAGGTGTAACCAAACCGGATCATGCAACTGACCAACTGGCAGGTGGCTTGTACGATTCGAGGGGCATCTCTGGGATGCTGGCCATTGCCATTTCTCCTGGGAATGACGCTGCCAATTCTTCCTGCACAGGTTTCATGGATCAAACCAGCAGTGCGCTGGGCCATTTTTATGGAGACGGGTACGAAGCGGTAGTATTGAAACTTGCTGGTAAATCACTTCTGGAGGATGAGAACGATTTCTTCGCCGGCATCAACGTTGAATTTGAGCAGAAGCCATTCAGCATACTGTAGTAAGCGGGGTATCACAGCATTTCCCAAGGGGGCTGTGTTGCTGCCAGTAGCGCGTGCTTTGATCTGTCGGCTGCTTCTCAATATCCAGTGGGCCCCTCCAATCGTGGTCCCGAACGACAAACACCGAAAGCCGACCGACTCCGCCACTTTTGCAAGTAGGCTGGCTGTGAAGAGATGCAGATGGCGAGGGCATTCCAGTCCACGCCAGTGTTCGCGGTAAAGACGGTGTCCCAAGCTATCCAAATTAGGTGTGACGAGTACAAGCCGACCACTTGGCTTGAGAACGCGGCGACACTCTGCAAGCAACCCCTTAGGATCGTAAACATGTTCGATAACATGGCTCATCACCACCGCGTCGAAGTAATTGTCGGGATAACGTTGCGCGCAAAGTTCTCCCTCGTGTACCTCCAATCCCTTGCGGTTGGCGTTTCGAACAGCTTCTGGGTCGAGATCAATACCTTCGCACTGCCAGCCAAGGCGCTGAAACTGTTGTAACATACGGCCGCTGCCACACCCAATCTCAAGCAGACGTCCACTTGATACAAATGGAAGATACATGGCGCTGAAATCCAGTCTTGCACGCTGATCGGGAATCAGATAGAGCAAGTTGCTTGTCACGAGTTGGAACCAAGAGGTTTTATTCCGGCCGTACCCATACTTCAAGGCGAGATAACCATTACTTAACCATTCGTATCCTCTTCTAATCAGATTCGGTGATGGTTCCCTAGAGTCATTATGCGTATAATACGAAAGGTAAGCTTTTCCAATATCCTGGGGTGCCGGTCGCGGATCCAGCCATACAAGTCCGCACCCGGGATTAGTGCATCGCTTAAGGTTCCATTCGCCGGAGGCATTACCGATATCGTCCGGGAGATTAGCATGCAGGAAATCACCCGGAGCGCCGCATAAATTACAGCAGAGCACAGTCTCAGTAACAAGGGTGGGGGAGATGCATTCACTTGACATAATTTCTCACGGCTATTGCCCAATATAAAGTAACTTATTAGTCTTAATAGATAAAACAGGCTATTATTTTGAATGGTGCGCTTGAGATAATTTCTTGTCAAGCAATGAGGCAGAATGATTGGCGTATTCTGGTGTAAGCTAAATGACCTTCTAAAAATCCGGAAATGATTTAATCTAATCTACTGTATATCGATTGCAGTCAGGCTATCGCACTAGGCATATCCCAAAGATATTTGTCATTATGATTGAAGGTGCTGCAACAAATGTGATCTTCATGAAGGATTGGGCTATATTTGATATTAGCTGTAGATGTTCAATACGACAAGACTAATGGCTTCATTGTAGGAATCAGCTTCAAAAGCTGGGCTGATGCCAGTCCAAGCAATATTTACGTCAGCCAGATTGAAAATGTCAGTGACTACCTTCCTGGGCAGTTTTATCAGCGAGAACTTCCCTGTATTCTCAAGCTGTTGAGTGAGCACTGTTTGGAACCACAGTACATTGTGGTTGATGGTTATGTTTATTTGGATGGTTGTTCAAAGCCCGGACTGGGTAAGCATCTGTATAATGCATTGTATGGCAATGTGAAGGTTATTGGTGTTGCAAAAAAGGCATATGATGGGATTAGCGAAAAATATGCGATCTTTAGAGGGTCCAGCAAGAAACCTCTTTATGTTACAAGCGCCGGTGAAGTACTTTCTGCCGCAAAATTGCATATTATGTCCATGCATGGCGCGTACAGAACTCCAACCCTGCTAAAAAAAGTTGATCAATTATGCCGCCTAAACGGATCAACGCCCCTGCTTGGATAAATCATGTACTGAACGCTTAATTTACCGCTGAGCCCATTCCTTCTTCAACCAGCTGACAATGGAGCTAAATCAGAGATATTCGTCTAATCGAGGGCGATTATGACATAGCCTGTGAAAGTGATGATATTGGAGCAATAAAACTGAAATCGGAATTCGTAGAGAAAATATCTTGGGGAGTATTCTGATTTTTGCATTTTTTCCCTTTACCCTAACCATTGCTGTCTGATTTCCATCAACAGCTCACCCAATTGCCTGGTGCGTACAGGTTTGTGTGCATGATGATGTTGCTCAAAGTCAAGAAGGTTATTTTCGATCTTCAGGAAGTGAATGCCCGTATTCTCTACATCATGGCGTAGTTTTTCCAATGCGAGATCGGCAGTTGCAGCAGAGTGATCCGGTGATTCCGTAAGTAAACGAATCACCGCCTGCACTGCGGGCAAATCGAGGCGCTTGGTGTGCGAAGCAATGACAGCCAGTGCTTTCCACAGCGAATTATGCCGGTCATGGTGATGCAAGGGGGGTGCGTCGAGTGTTCCCCGCAGCAATGCAGCAATACGATTAAGCCATGAGATGGGTGGCGAAACTGTTTCGAATGCCTTCATCGGTTCATGGGCGATGTGCACACCAGCTTCATTGCCATCCCGGATTTCCGCCAGCACGAGCAGCGCTAGACCTCTCGCCAAATTGCAGCCCGGCAATGCTTCATTCAACCGTGTATCGCCTGTGGCATACAAATCGAGAAACAAATCTGCCAGCGGTGGGGTGATTGACCATAGTATCTGCGCCAGCCGCGTTGCCGGCTGTGGTCCGCGCAGTGTGCACCAATGCGCTGTACAAAGTTCAATCAGCGCGATCTGTAATGCCTGATGCTGCAACTCAGGTAATCGCCTGATCAGCTCTTGGGCTTCTGTTTCGATTAACGAAAGACTTGCCATGCCAATGTTTTTGTGAAAAAAGACTCATCGGCGTTTCCCGTTATAAAACAGATCAGCAATAGACATGGTCGTGGGAGTATTTTGCTCATAAGGTCACAGATACGATAGGCGGCAGCATGGTCAGCGGGTGATGCTAATTTGGGGGATTGAGCCAGCCAGTCAGTTAGTTATCTTGGGCAAGATTAAAGCGTCCATGATTTGATTGAATGGCTTATTCTGGAGAAAATTCTGAATGTTGGCTGCAGTCTGGTCAAGCACGCGCTGTCTGGATTCCTTGCTGGCCCAAGCGATATGCGGAGTAACAATCAGATTGGAGTGCGGGTATTCCAATAGTAAATTGCCATTCACTGGCGGTTCTTTTTGCAGAACATCAGTGGCAGCTCCAGCGATGCGTCCGGAGGACAAGCTATGCAACAGATCCGCTTCATTCACCAGTCCGCCACGTGCAGTGTTAATGAGATAGGCCGAGGGTTTCATCAGCTCGAACTCCCTTCGACTGATCAGGTCGCGGGTTTCATTTGAGAGCGGGCAGTGCAGAGTAATAAAATCTGCTTGCCGGATGACTTCATCAAATGCTATCCGTCCAGGGCGGGCGGGCATGCCCTTATGATCGGCGATCAATAATTGCATATCGAATGCCTTGGCTATTTCAGCTACCGCTTTACCTAGCTCGCCATATCCGATGATGCCCAGGGTTTTGCCTGACAATTCCTCGATACCGAAATTGAGGGGACAAAAGTGGATACTCGCCTGCCAGCCGCCATTTTTTACCAGTTGCTGATACTCCACGAAACGGCGAGAAAGGTTTAGTATGAGCATGAATACATGCTGCACGACGGAATTTGTGGCATAACCCCGTACATTGCATACGGGGATGCTGCGCTCAGCCGCTGCAATGAGATCAACATTGTTATAGCCGGTAGCGGCAATGCAAATTAATTTCAGTCGGTTCGCAGAAAATATTGCTGCGCGATCCAGCGATATCTTGTTGCTGACCACGACTTCTGTTTCCTTGATTCTCTCTGCAATCTGTTCCATGGTGGTCTCATCATAATAGCGCCAAGGCGAGATAGCCTGTTCGAGTGCCGTGCAATCCATATCGCCGCGGGTGACAGAACCAAAATCAAGAAAAACTGCACGCATATAATGGCCTTTGGTGAGTAGAGGAATAATTCATGTCTTGACAGGAATGTAATGAAAGCCAGAGAGGTTGTCAAACACCTTGAATATGTCGTGTTAGCTGCTTATTCAGATTTTTCGGAGCATCGATTGTTGCTTCCGTGAATTGGCTAAGCATTTATTTTATGAATAGAAATGAAGCGATAACTATGTTTTGAGACGCCCTAATAAATGTTCCCTGGTGTATTTCTTACTATGATGCTATTGTCGTCCGATAGCTTGAATCCGATTCGGGATGCTGCTTGCTGCAAAGCCGGGATAAAACGATTGTAATCGGTATGGATTAGATTGTTGGTCAGTTAGCCTGGCAGATCGTTGTATGGAGAAGGGGCAATGTCGGCACTGTGCACAGCACCATACTAATTATGGTTAGATATGGCGACTGATTTTCTACTCAGGGAGGGCTACAAGGCAAGTGGCAGCCTCATTGAGGTGGTTGAGATGTCGGAATATCGAATTAATCCAAAGTTCCCCATGTTTTTTTGATCAATAAGGTGATGGTAGCAGAATTTAATTTTATTACTGAATGGCGCGTGGCTGCGCCGTTACCCGAGGTGTACGATGCTCTTTCCTGTTGTCTAAATTGGTCCAAGTGGTGGAGAGGGGTTGAGAAGGTAGAAAAACTTTTTCCTGGTGATGTGGATGGGGTAGAGAGTGTGCATCGCTTTACCTGGCGAGGGCGAATTCCTTACCAGTTTACTTTCGATATGCGGGTGACGCGGGTTGTACCACTTACTCTAATAGAAGGAGAGGCCAGCGGTGAAATCATTGGAATCGGGTGCTGGAATTTTTCTTATGAAGATGGCGTGACTACGGTGCGCTACGAGTGGCAGGTTCGTACCAATCGGCTGTGGATGAATCTCATTGCCCCGATTGCGCGACCTGTGTTCAGCTGGAACCACCATCAAGTGATGCGGCAAGGTGCAGAGGGAATGGCACGCTTACTGAATGCCAGATTGGAGTCCGTTTGCACTTCGACACGCTCAGTGTGAATGGTGTTAAGGTTTATTTTCAGCAAGGAAATTTTCTACGTCAGCTAGATTCCGGGTACGTTTCATGGGTGGCAGACTTTGCCAGATGCGCTTACCATAGGATTGGGTAATCAGGCGTGGATCACAAATCATCAGCACCCCCCGGTCATTCTCATCTCGAATGAGGCGTCCGGCGCCTTGCTTCAGATTGATGATGGCGCGAGGCAATTGATATTCCATGAAGGCATTGCGGCCTTCTTTATTGATTCTTTCAATACGCGCTGACAGGACTGGATCATCCGGCGAGGCGAATGGCAATTTGTCGATGATGACCAATGAGAGCGCTTCACCCCGTACATCAACGCCTTCCCAGAAAGATTGGCTGCCGATGAGGATGGCATTGCCTAGTTTACGGAAACGTTCCAGCATGGCGGTGCGTGATCCCTGACCTTGCAGTAATAACGGGAAGTCAAGCTGTTCTTGCTCAAACGTCGCCTGTAATAACTCATAGACCTGCTGCATGGCGCGCAAGCTGGTGCATAAAAAGAACGCACGGCCGTGACTGGCCCGCAACACCGGCAGTGCGGCCTTGACGATACATTCGGTATAGCTGCGGTCATTGGGATTAGGGAGGTGAGTGGGAACATAAAGCAGTGCCTGATGAAAAAAATCAAATGGACTACTCCAGCTGATTGATTGAGCAGTTGCTAATCCCATCGCCTGGTTGTAATGGGAGAAGTCGTTTCTGACTGCCAAGGTTGCCGAGGTAAATATCCAGGCGCGCGGTGAGGCATTTAACTGTTTATTGAATATTTCAGCGATAGATAAGGGGGTGGCATTGAGCTGCAAGGCATGGCTGAACGTCTCCACCCAGCGAACATAGCCCTCGTCTTCGATTTGCTCGCACCAGCGTTTGATGCCGGCAAGAATGGCAGCAGCACGGCGCCAGCAGTTTTCCAGTCCTTGCGAGCGAACCGCCTGATTTTCAAGCAGACTGACGAGTTGCGTGAGTTTCTCCTGCAGAAGAGTTAAGGTATCCTTGAAGTCAGGATTTTGCATCACCGTGGTGGCTGGCAAGCGCATGTTTTCTCCAGAAATGGTTAAACGTAAGTCACGAGTTGCTTTTTCCATGGTAGTTATTGCTTCGGGGAGTGGAGCAAAGTCTTTGGCATTGAGCAATGCTTCAGTCTCAGTATCGCGCGCGAGTTCCAATAACCGACTGGTGCTGACCGATTCGCCAAAAAACAGGCTGGCGACTTCCGGTAGCTGATGCGCTTCATCAAAGATGACCGTATTGCAGGCAGGCAGTAGCTCTGATAGCCCTTCATCGCGTAACATCACATCGGCAAAGAATAAATGATGATTGACCACGATAATATCAGCTGAGAGCGCGCGTTTGCGTGCCTCCATGACAAAGCATTGCTTGTAATTTGGACATTCTGAGCCGAGACAGTTATCGCGAGTAGAAGTCACATGCTGCCATATGGCCGCATTCTCCGGAACTTTATTGAGCCCGCTTTTATCCCCATGCTGACTGGTGTTGGCATAGCGTTCGATCAGCCCTAGATATTTGGTTTCATCACGGGATGCGAAACTGAGATGATCGGATTGTAATGTTCTTTCCAGATGATAATGGCAGATATAATTGGCGCGGCCTTTCAGCAGTGCAACTGTAACCGGGATTTTCAGTGCTGCGCGCACGGTTGGAATATCCCGATTAAATAGCTGATCTTGCAATGTTTTAGTGCCAGTGGAGAGAATCACTTTGCCACCCATGAGTAGGGCGGGCACCAGATAAGCAAATGTTTTTCCAGTGCCAGTCCCGGCTTCTGCTACGAGCACGCCATGGTGCGCAATCGTATCTGCTATGGCCTGTGCCATTTGTAATTGCTGGGTACGGACACGATAGCCCGGTATGGTATGAGCTAGCAGGCCATGCTCAGAAAAAATAGTAGCGAGATCAGACATGGAAAAATTTTTGTCAGCTAAAATAACGCCTTCATGGAATGAAGTGGTAGGTAGAGCAAATTGGTTTAATTTAATGCTGCATACTTTAAGCAGATCCTGAGAATCGATATTGAATGGGTTGATTGCTTTTATTTGTTGAAATTGAATTGAGAACTTTCGCTCAGTGCTCGTAATATGAAATGATAATTTTTATCTCACTTTTATATCATTCCTATCATATCGGTAGGGTGAAAACCTGACTATAGCAACCATCACCTGAAAAAAGATTTTCAGGATGACTATACGCGTAATGAACAATTTTTTTATTCAAATTTTCGTTTTTTTCATTTTAATTGGTTCATCTGCTGTCGCAATCGCAGCTGAACAGCTTAATCAACCGAAAAATGAACAGCCGGTGTACATTGAGGCAGACCAAATAGAAGGTTATCCTCAACGAGAAGTAGAAGCTACAGGAAAGGCCAAGTTGCGGCGCGGCGATCAGGTAATATCAGCCGAGCATATGAAATATTTTCCTACTACTCAAGATGCCGTGATCGAGGATAAGGTGCATCTTGAACGAGAAAAAGATGTGGTGGAAGGAACGCATCTCAGGTTCAATCTGGAAAGTAAAACCGGGGAACTGCATCAGCCCAGTTATTATTTAAAAGAAGGAGGTGGGCGTGGAGACGGGAATTTGTTTTTATTTGAAGGAGAAGATCATTACCGGTTAATAAAGGGGAGTTATACAACTTGCCCGGTCGGAAACGATGATTGGTTTGTACGAGCAGAAGACCTGGAGATTGATCATGAGGAGCAAATAGCGACCGCACGTCATGTCAGTGTCTCATTCAAGAATGTTCCCATCCTCTATTCCCCGTGGTTGAATTTTTCCTATAGCGGAAAACGAAAAACAGGCCTTCTTGCACCCATTATGGGAAATACGGCAAGAAGTGGTGTGGAGGTATCGGTGCCTTTTTACTGGAACATCGCGCCTAACCTTGATGCAACGATCACACCGCGAGCCATGAGCAAGCGCGGCATCATGCTCAATAACGAATTCCGCTATATGGGTGAGACACTGGGTGGACATGCAATGTTTGATATATTGCCTGATGATCTGATAACCCATGAGACTCGTCATGGTTTGTTCTTGAACCATACTCAGTATCTGGGTAGAGGCTGGACAGGTAATCTTGACTACAATCTGGTTTCCGATCGTGACTTTTTCCGTGATCTGGGTAATAACGTTGCACTTACATCCAGAACTAACCTGCTACAGCAGGTAGCTACTTCTTATAACGGAAGCTTGGGTCATAATAATGCGATAAGCTTTACTACGCTTGTTCAGAATTTTCAAACGCTTCAGGATCCGAGGAATCTTATTACACCTCCTTACAAGCGTTTACCCCAGTTCTCCTTGACAGCGTCCCAACGGAATATCTATGGAATTGATCTTGATTTTACCAGTATCTGGACGAACTTTTATTTTGAAAGCCAACGTTTGCCAGATGGACAAAAATTAAGCTTGGCCGATGGGTTGCGCTTGGTGCTACTCCCCAGTGTCAGCGTACCTTTGCAAACGTCGTTCGGTTATATCAAGCCTAAGGTAAGTTTGCACCACACCCGATATAATTTGAATGAGCCGGTGAGCGTAAAGGGAGATACCACTCTCGATCGTACCGTACCGATATTCAGTCTCGACAGTGGCATTGTATTTGAGCGGGATACGACGTTCAGGAACGAGAAATTTGTGCAAACGCTCGAGCCACGTGTTTATTATCTCTATGTCCCATTTCGGAATCAGGATGGTCTTGTTTTTCCCAATTTTGAGTCAGCCGAGATGGACTTCAGTTTTGCACAGATTTTTACTGAGAACCGGTTCAGTGGCCATGACCGGATCAATGATGCCAATGAAATTACACTAGCTTTAACTTCTCGTCTAATTGAATCAACAACGGGTAATGAGCGATTACGGTTAGCAGCAGGCCAGCGGATACGTTTTGCAGACCGGAACGTTGTGCTAAGTACGCAACAAACCACCAGTAATAAATCAGATTTTATTGCAGCTATTTCAGGGCGTATTACGCCTGTGATTACGACTGATACGAGTGTTCAACTTGATGAAAGCGAATTCCGCACAGAAAAAATTCGTACCGGCGTAAGCTATCACCCGCAGCCAGGCAAGGTGTTTAATATTGGTTATCGCTATACCCGGGGAATACCTGGTCTGGTTCAAACCAATCCATTTTTCCTGCCGCCAGGGGTAGGCCTGGAACAGGTGGACGCATCAACTCAATGGCCATTCCTGAAAAATTGGCAAGGGATGGCAAGCATTAACTATTCGTTGAAAGATGATAAGCTTTTGGCTGGACTGGTAGGATTAGAATACAATTCATGCTGCTGGTCATTGCGCATGGTGCTTAACCGATTTATTACGGCAACAGAGAAAACTTCTACCGCATTTTTTGTCCAACTTGAGTTAAATGGCTTGATGCGAATGGGGAATAATCCGATACGAGTGTTACGGCAGGGAATTCCGGGCTATGCGCGAACAAGCGAACAGTAAGCAAATTAGACTAATACGAATAATCGGAATAAGTGGGTATTGTGAAGAATATAGTCGAGATAGTTAACTATCTCATTAATAAGACAGGGTTTTCTTGTCAAATTGTATTGATGCTAACCATCATGACAGTAGCAGGAGAAGCTATTGCAGAACAGACTGTTGTTCCTAACCAGGTGATTCCAGTTGATCATATTGTTGCTGTCGTTAATGAGGAAATTATTACCCGCAATGAACTCAATGATGTGATTCAGAATACCACCAGACAGCTGCAGAAACAGAGAGTACAACTTCCACCTTCGGACGTGTTGGAGAAGCAATTATTGGAACGTCTTATTCTTACGCGGATACAGTTACAGCGCGCGAAGGAGCTGGGCATATCCGTTAGCGATACTGAGCTTGATAAAACGATTCGCAATATCGCCAAGGAGAATAATCTATCGATGGGGGAATTCTATGATGCGCTCCAGCAGGATGGCATTGGTTTGAGTCAATTTCGGAATGAGATACACAATGAAATCATAGTGACGCGATTAAAGGAACGGGAGGTAAGCAGCCGTATCAATGTGACAGAAGGTGAAATAGACAATTTTCTACGTACCCAAGAAACTTCATTGATCGGTAATGATGAATATCATGTGGCGCATATTCTGGTTCAAATCCTAGAGCAAATGGATGCAACTCAGGTTGAAGCAAAACATCAACGCGCTGAAGCTGCTTTGAGAAAATTACATGATGGCGTTGAATTCGCACAAGTTTCAGCGGAATTTTCTGATGCGCCCAATGCCATGCAGGGCGGAGATCTTGGATGGCGGCCTATCATGCAGATAGGACCTGCTTTTGCTGAAATGTTGGTTACTATGAAACCCGGTGAAGTGACGCCCCTTATTCAGAGTCCTGTCGGTTTTCATATTCTCAAGTTACTGGGCCGGCGCCCACAAGAAACTCCTGTGGTCATCATCAACCAAACGCATGCCCGGCATATTCTTATCAAAATTAGTGAGCTGATATCAGAAGATGATGCGCATCGCATGATTTTGCAGATTAAAGATCGCATTGATAAAGGAGCCAATTTTGCAGAAACGGCAAAGGCTTACTCTGAGGATGCCAGCGCCTCGTCGGAAGGCGATCTCGGATGGCTTTCTCCAGGTGATACTGTTCGTGAATTTGAACAGGCCATGGATGCGCTTTTACCTGGCCAAATTAGCTCGCCTATAAGAACCCAGTTTGGCTGGCATCTGATTCAAGTCATCGAGCGTCGATCACAAGATGTGAGTGAGCAGCAGCAACGCCAAACTGCACGCAAGGCAATTCACGCACGCAAGGCTGAAATGCTGATGCAGGAGTGGTTGCAACAGTTACGCGATCAGGTTTATGTGGAATACCGGCCTGAAGACACGCAGCGGTAACCTTAAATTGAAGCGCATGCCTATACTTGCATTGACGGCAGGCGAGCCAGCCGGCATTGGTCCCGATTTGTGTGTACAAATCGCGCAGGAAGCTTTATCTTGCCAACTTGTGGTCATTGCTGATCGTGACTTGTTGCAGCAGCGCGCAGCCCTGTTGCGGCTGCCCCTGGAAATAATCGAGCGATCCGCTACCCATTTCAGTGAGCATAAACCGGGTAGCCTGCAGATCGTGCATATACCGGTCAGTGTACCGGTTTCTCCCGGCAAACTCGATCCCGCGAATGCATGCTATGTACTTAGAACGCTGCAATATGCGGTACAAGGATGCCAGAATGGAATGTTTGATGCCATGGTGACAGCTCCTGTTCACAAAGGAATTATCACCGAAGCGGGCATACCTTTTACGGGGCATACCGAATATCTGGCAGAAATGACACGCAGTCAGGTAGTCATGATGCTAGTGGGCGGTCGCATGCGTGTAACGCTTGCGACCACGCACTTGCCATTGAAAGAAGTGGCTGCGGCGATTACGGCCGAGAAGCTGGAACAAAAACTACGCATCATCCATCATGAGCTGGTTAGCCGTTTTCTTATCCAGAATCCCTGTATTGTCGTTGCGGGACTCAATCCTCATGCGGGTGAGTCTGGTCACATGGGGCATGAAGAGATTGATATCATTATTCCGGTGTTGAGCAAACTTCGTGCTGAAGGCATGAATTTGCTTGGACCCTTGCCAGCTGATACGTTGTTCAATCCAGCACGATTAAAGGATTATGATTGCATTCTTGCCATGTACCATGATCAAGGATTGTCTGTGCTCAAGTATGCAAGTTTCGGGACGGGAGTCAATGTGACATTGGGGCTCCCGATTATTCGAACGTCGGTGGATCATGGTACTGCTATTGATTTGGTGGGAACGGGGCAGGCTGATCCAGGCAGTTTACGAGCAGCCATAGAATTGGCGATTGCACTGGCTCAAAAGCAGCATGTTTCGCAGCAATCCTGAGATTCCATAAACCACCCTCTGTTAGATCAGCCTAAACTTACTTATTGATTAGATAGTGAAGCATATCCCTCGTAAGCGTTTTGGTCAGAATTTTCTGGTTGATTCCCAGATTATTGCTGAAATCATTCAAGCTATCCGACCATCGAGAGGAGATCGGCTTGTTGAAATCGGTCCTGGATTAGGCGCATTGACGCGCCCATTACTACAAACGTTGGATCATCTTGAAGCCATAGAAGTTGATCGGGATATCGTTGCGCAGTTGCGCCGGGAATTTAATGAGGACAAATTAATCATCCATTCAGCAGATGCACTGAAGTTCGATTTTTCTCAATTGGGCAGCTCATTACGCATCATTGGTAACTTGCCTTACAATATTTCTACACCCCTTTTGTTTCACCTCAATCAATTCTGCGCTCATATTCTCGATATGCATTTCATGTTGCAGAAGGAGGTCGTCGAACGTATGGTAGCTATTCCCTCCACCGCAGATTATGGGCGTTTATCGGTCATGCTGCAGAATCGTTTTGAAATGGAACCAGTCCTGACTGTCCCGGCAGAATCGTTTCATCCTGCCCCAAAAGTACAGTCAGCGGTTGTGCGCATGCTTCCGCTAAGGCAGCCTGTTGTTTCCATTGATCAAGAGTCGCTATTTGCTGCAGTCGTATCCGCTGCTTTCTCGCAGCGGCGTAAAACATTGCGTAATACCCTGCGTGACTATCTGAAGCCCGCTGATTATGATAATCTAGGCTTAGATTCCGGTTTGCGGGCAGAGAATTTATCCGTAGAGCAGTTTGCGGCTATCGCCAATTATTTAAAAGGAATGAAATGACAGTCGATGCTGATTCTAAGCATAGAGCACTTAACTGTGCGTAATCCTGATAAAGGCAGAACATGCGAGAGATGCGTGCTGCACCTATGACGGTTGTTTATGAACGCATAGATGCAGGGATAGACAGCCATGCAATAGATATTCTATAAAATTCAATCATTTGTGGTGTCCCTTTTGTAATCAGATGAGCCCAGAATTATTCTTATGGCGTCATACCTTACAACGCTCAGTGAGAATTTTTAGATAATAACTACACCCAATCCTTGCTGATCAGAAAATCAGAGTAGAGCGCAGCTTCTGCACTGCCTGCTGAAGGTGTCCAGTTATACCGCCATTTGACGATCGGCGGCAGTGACATCAGGATAGATTCGGTGCGTCCGCCTGTTTGCAAGCCAAAAAGTGTTCCTCGATCCCAAACCAGATTGAATTCGACATAGCGTCCGCGACGATAAGCCTGAAAGTCACGCTCACGTTCTCCATATGGAGTATTGAGGCGTTTTTCCAGAATTGGAACATATGCGGATATAAAATGATCTCCTACACTTTGCATTAAGTTAAAACAAGTTGTGAAATCAGGTTGGTTGAGATCATCGAAAAAAACACCGCCAATACCACGTGGTTCCTTGCGGTGCTTTAAGTAGAAATACTCATCGCACCATTTCTTAAAGCGAGGGTAGTAATCATCACCAAAGGGCTGGAGTGCACTTTTACAAGTTTTATGAAAATGGATGGCATCTTCTTCAAAGCCATAATAGGGCGTTAAATCCATACCGCCACCAAACCACCAAACAGACTCTGAGCCTTCCTTTTTGGCTTCAAAAAAGCGGACATTCATATGCACAGTGGGGGCATAAGGGTTACGGGGGTGCAAGACCAATGATACGCCGGCGGCCTCAAATGAGCGGCCAGCTAATTCAGGACGAGCGGCAGTGGCAGAGGCAGGTAAACCACTGCCATAGACATGAGAAAAATTGACTCCCCCTCGCTCAAATATATTACCTTCTTCAATCACGCAACTTAGTCCACCGCCTCCTTCCGGGCGTTCCCAGGCATCATGCAGGAAAGGTTTGCCATCTATCTGCTCTAATCCTGCAACGATTCTTTTTTGTAAATCAGTGAGAAACGCTTTGGCTTCCGCTGTATTCATGATTGCTCCTTTTTCAGCTCAGTAACATCAATTAGATAATGACTTTTAATCGTAGGCGTCATTCTACCTACAGGCACACGGCTAGGAAAGAAATTCAGTCACAATCACATGTTTGAAAATGTTCTCTGGAGAACCACAGTGAGAAAATCCATACCGGCATATGTTAGACTTGAGCTACTGATATAACGAGAAAAAATAGAATGTCTGGTAATACGTTTGGAAAACTTTTTTGTGTCACGTCGTTTGGTGAATCTCATGGACCGGCAATTGGTTGCGTGATAGATGGATGTCCGCCGGGAATGGTTTTATCAGAAGAAGATATTCAACAAGAATTAGAACGGCGCAAACCGGGAACTTCGCGCCATGTTACGCAACGGCGTGAAGCCGACAGAGTGGAAATTCTTTCAGGCGTATTCGAAGGTAAAACAACGGGTACACCCATTGCCTTACTGATTCGCAACGAAGATCAACGCAGCAAGGATTACAGCAAAATCATGAATGTGTTTCGCCCTGGACATGCCGATTATACCTATTGGCAAAAATATGGTATTCGCGATTATCGTGGTGGCGGACGTGCTTCTGCGCGTGAGACTGCAGTGCGGGTTGCAGCGGCTGCTATTGCCAGGAAATGGCTGCGTGAAACCTATGGCATCATCATCCGGGGTTATATGGCGCAACTGGGGTCTGTCATCATGCCATTCAAACAGTGGGAGGATGTGAATCAGAATCCATTTTTTGCTGCGGATAACAGTATCGTCTCTGAACTCGAGAATTTCATGGATCGCCTGCGCAAATCCGGCGACTCAGTGGGTGCAAAAATCAGCGTCGTCGCCGAGGGAGTGCCAGTGGGCTGGGGAGAGCCCGTATATGATCGGCTGGATGCAGAAATCGCTTATGCCATGATGAGCATTAACGCTGTTAAAGGCGTGGAGATTGGGGCGGGATTTGCCAGTGTCAGTCAAAAAGGAATAGAGCATTCGGATGAGATGACCCCTGAAGGTTTTCTGAGCAATAACGCTGGCGGTATTCTAGGTGGCATTTCTACGGGTCAACCCATTACCGTCAATGTGGCGATCAAGCCGACATCGAGCATACGCCTGGAGAGGAGATCCATCGACAAGGCAGGTCATCCAGCGATTGTTGAAACCCATGGCAGGCATGATCCTTGTGTTGGCATACGCGCAACGCCTATTGTCGAAGCTATGCTGGCGTTGGTGCTGATGGATCATGCCCTGCGCCATCGCGCACAAAATGCTGACGTGGTATGCAAAACACCCCGTATTCCGGGAGTGATTGGAAGTAAAGTCACGATAATCTCTTCGTCAGAGCCAAAACCGCCATTGGCCGATGATCCAGAACCTGAGGAGGCCTGATCAAATTCGATGTTTAAACATTTGAGAAGGATTGCTGCCTGACCTTCTCAAAAAAACAGATCGCTGCTGCAGCAGCAGCATTGAGTGATTCCGTATTGTCCAACATGGGAATCATGACTTGCTCGCTGACCGCATGGAGTATTTCTTGCGACAATCCGGCACCCTCGTTGCCAAACACAAATGCAACCGGGCCGTTGAGATCGGTCTCATAAAGATGCTGTGTAGCCTGTAGGGTAGTGGCAATGACTTTGCCGTGAAAATGCCGGGCTATCTGTACCAGATCAGATTGCTCATGAATGATCAGCGAGAAGTGCGCTCCCATTGCCGCCCGCAGTGTTTTAGGGGACCAGGCATCCGCACAATCATCGGATAAATAGACATCACTGATGCCAGCCGCGGCAGCTGAACGCAGTATCGAACCCAGATTGCCGGGATCCTGTATCGCTTCCAGCAATGCACAAAATACCTGATTATCATTAACAGTATTAGGTTCGGATGGGGGGATAGCAATAAGCGCCAGGATGCCGGTCGGCGTTTTGACAGGGGATATCTGCCTAAACAAGGCATCACTGAAGATCACGATATTGATTTCAGCACATTTACTAAATTCGCTCAACAAGTGTTTTATTTCTGCATGTTCGCATCTCGATTCGTTCACGATCAGTTTGAGCGGTACTCGGTGTGCAGCATGATAGGCCTGAATGAGATGTGTACCATCGAGCAAGGTCAAACGATCTAATCGTCGCTGCCGTGATGATTTTTCCAGCTTGACCAGCTGTTTGAAGAGAGCATGTTCGCGGGAGGTAATGGAGTGCATGAACTTAGGGACGACTAGTTGCTGAGTACTATCGATTGAAAGCCTGGTGTAAATGGATGATCATAGAGGAATTCAATAATGGAGCCACTTTCACAAAAGCTGTGCATTAAGCAATTGCAATCGTTCTGGTGTACCGATATCCATCCACATGCCTGGGTAATATTCTCCGCTTGCTTTGTCTGACGTGATTGCCTGGTGTAATAAAGGTGAAAGTTTGGTTGCCATGCCAGGCACAACCTGGTTAAAGAGCGTAGGGTGATACACGCCAATGCCGCTAAAAGTAAGCTTGTGATGCCCCGATGTTGCGAGACGGCCCTGCTCTAGAAAAAAGTCACCGTCAGGATGATGGGGGGGGTTATCGACCAGGATTAAATGGGCGAGATCGCCATCAGGATTTGTTTGGAATCGTTGCAATACCGCTAGTAAGGTTCGGTAATCTATCTGACAAAATATATCCGCATTGATGACCAGGAAAGGATGGCTTGCTGAGAGATTGGTTAACAGAGGGAGCGCGCTGGCTATCCCACCAGCTGTTTCCAGTACGGTAGTCTCTTTTGAATAGGTAATATTGAGTCCATATCGCTGACCATCCCCTAATGCCGATTCGATCTTGTAACCCAGATAAGCATGATTAATGACGATATCCATAAAACCAGCTTGTGCCAGATTTTGTAGATGATATTCGATCAGCATTCGATTTCCGGCACGAAGCAATGGCTTGGGTAATGTATCGGTCAAAGGACGCATGCGCTCGCCTCGGCCTGCTGCCAGAATCATGGCTTTATATGAATGATCTGGCATCGCTTAGAAAGTATAACCAATTTTTGTGGATTGAATGCCTTCAAGCTGGTCCAATAGACCAAACAGTGGATGAAGCTCTCGATAGCGCTCACAAGCTTTGCGTAAATAATTCATAACCAGTGGCATATTTTTGAGATAGGCATCTTTATGGTCTCGATGATAAAGCCGTGCGAAAATACCCAGTACTTTGAGATGGCGTTGAATACCCATCCACTCAAAATCTCGGTAAAAATTAGAGAAATCAGTCGTGACAGGGAGTCCTGCCTTACGCGCTTTTTCCCAGTAACGGATGACCCAGTCCAATATGTATGCTTCTTCCCAATGAATATAGGCGTCTTTAAATAGAGAAACCAGATCATAGGTAATCGGACCATAGACTGCATCCTGAAAATCAATAATACCGGGGTTGGGGGTGGTCATCATTAAATTGCGGGAGTGATAATCGCGATGAACAAATACCTGGGGTTGAGCAAGATTATTCTGAAGAATACGTGAGAAGACGATGGCTATGTCATTGACCTGCTTTTGATTGAGTGTTACTTGTAAATGCCGGGCGATGTACCACTCCGGAAATAAATCTAATTCTCTCCTTAGCAATGTCTCATCGTATTCAGGGAATGTATGCGCCTCACTGATCAACTGGATTTTGATTAATGCATCGATTGCATCCCTATAAAGCTCATCCGCAGCGGTTGAGTTTTTTTCCAGTGTTTGTAAGTAAGTGGTGCTTCCCAAATCAGAGAGTAGCAAGAAGCCCTGTGCCAGGTTCTGCGCCAATATGGTAGGCACATGAACATTTGCTGTGGCAAATACTTTGGCTGCATGTAGGAAAGGCATACAGTTTTCCAGTTGCGGTGGCGCATCCATGGCAATCATGGTCTGTGTACCTATCGTGATACGAAAATAACGACGAAAGCTGGCATCAGCAGAAGCAGGGGAAAGCTCGAAAGAGCTACCACGAAATTCTGCTTTTATCCAGTTCTCCAGAAGTTGCAAACGCTCGATAGTCATGAATCAATATTGTATAAAAAAGATAGTGATCATCGCACAGGATTTTGTTTTGTGACAGTCTTCAATACTTGTTTACTGGTTGCCTATTTGTTTGAAGTGTGCGATTTTATCTTGTAAATGCCGTAGCCCGGCTTATATAGTTGGTGCTCGGTAATCAATCAATACTAATGGAGAGAAAAATGGTTAATAAAAATGTTTTGGATGAAATCGGCGCCAAGATCAGCGAAATTGTGGCACAAAGTCCGGCTAAGGATATTGAAAGGAATATGCGTACCGTGCTGACAAGTATGCTTTCCCGCTTGGATGTGGTGACGCGTGAAGAGTTTGATGTGCAACAAGAAGTGCTTAAACGTACACGCGCAAAGTTGACCGAGCTGGAGGAAAAAGTTGCTGCGCTGGAGAATCAATTGAAGTCTGCTACCTCAGATACTGTTGTGGGTGATGCAAATTATGAAGGCTAAGATCTAGAGCGAATATTTTCTGACAGTTAGATTTCTGGTTGCCCGCTGCTCCGTTATGCGCTTGTTAACTATCTGATAACTGAGGATATGTTTATTACATTCCTTATTCTTCATGTCGCTGGCTATCCTTTATAGTCGTGCATTATCAGGCATGGACGCGCCACTAGTGACCGTGGAAACCCATTTATCTAATGGGTTACCCAGTTTCACGATTGTTGGATTGCCCGAAACGGAAGTAAAGGAAAGTAAAGACAGGGTGCGAGCTGCGCTGCAAAATGGACGATTCAAATTTCCAATGCAACGTATTACGGTCAATCTAGCACCGGCAGATTTGCCTAAGGAAAGTGGTCGATTTGATTTGCCTATCGCACTTGGTATTCTCGCAGCAACGGGTCAAATACCAACTGATAAACTCGATCAATATGAATGGGTAGGTGAGCTTTCCTTGAGCGGGGAGTTACGTCCTATCCATGGCGCATTGGCCATGACCTATGGTGCGTCACGATCAGGCCGCAGCTTTGTTTTGCCGCAACAGAATGCTGCAGAAGCTTCACTGGTTAGGGAGGCCATTGTTTATCCTGCAAAATCTTTGCTTCAGATTTGTGCGCATGTAAGCGGGCATGAGTTATTACAGCTGTACATGACACCTTCTGAAGCAGATATCCATAAGGCTGATTTGGACTATCAACCGGATCTGACTGAGGTAAAAGGTCAAATACGTGTTAAGCGAGCTCTGGAGATTGCTGCAGCTGGTGGTCATAGTGTATTGATGATTGGGCCGCCAGGTACAGGGAAGTCAATGCTGGCTGAGCGTCTTCCAGGTATTCTTCCCGCCATGACAGAACAAGAAGCACTTGAGTCTGCTGCTATGCAGTCGCTTGCCAGTGGATGTTTCGATATCGCAAACTGGAAACATCGTCCTTTCCGTTCTCCTCATCATACCGCATCGGCGGTAGCCATGGTGGGAGGTGGCAGCATACCTCGTCCAGGTGAGATTTCCTTGGCAATGCACGGTGTGTTATTCCTTGATGAGTTACCTGAATTCGATCGGAGAGTCCTGGAAGTGCTACGTGAACCACTCGAGTCGGGTCATATCACAATTTCACGGGCGACACGGCAAGCCAATTTTCCAGCGAGATTTCAGTTAATCGCTGCAATGAATCCATGCCCTTGCGGTTATTTGGGCCATTATGACGGGAAGTGTCGTTGCACACCTGATCAGGTGGCGCGTTATCGTGGAAAAATATCTGGCCCGTTACTTGATCGTATCGATATGCAGATTGAAGTTCCTGCGGTGCCACAAGAGGACTTGCTGCGCCAAGAGGTGGGTGAATCAAGCCGAAGAGTAAGAGCTCGTGTAGAGACTGCCCGTCAGTATCAGCTTGTGCGGCAGAATGTTCCCAATGCTGGCTTAAGAGTGCATGAAATAGATCAATATTGCAAACTGGATGGACAAGGTAAGCATTTATTGGAACATGCATTTTCCTGTTTGAATATTTCTGCGCGGGCGTATCATCGTATATTGAAACTGGCGCGCACTATCGCAGATTTAGCAGCAAGTGAGCAGATTGATAGCAGACATATAGCAGAAGCCATACAATATCGACGATTGGATCGAAACTAGTAATTTTTTAGTGGCTATGGAGTGCGGAGCAACCGGTTGTTCACTCAGTAATATTCAGGTCGGGCGCAATTTTCGAAGCGTGTATATTCCCCTAGAAAGGTTAAATCGATTTTTCCAATTGGACCATTGCGTTGTTTGCCAATAATGATTTCGGCGATCCCTTTATCTTGCGTATCTGGATTGTATACTTCATCTCGGTAAATGAATAGAATCACATCTGCATCCTGTTCTATAGCGCCTGATTCACGCAAATCAGACATAACAGGGCGTTTGTGCGGGTTGGGCCGCTGCTCCAGACTCCGATTAAGTTGTGACAACGCAATGACAGGTACTTGTAGCTCTTTCGCCAAGGCTTTGAGGGATCGCGAAATCTCAGAAATTTCGGTAGCACGGTTTTCACTTTGAGTATGAGAAGACATGAGCTGAAGGTAATCGACTACGATTAATCCCAGTTCTCCGTGCTGACGATAAAGTCGTCGTGATCGGGCCCTAAGTTCCAAAGCATTTAATGCGGCACTTTCATCAATAAAGATAGGTGCGTCATTCAGCTTACCTAATGCATGAGTGAGTTTTGGCCAATCTTCATCCTCCAGGCGTCCAGTGCGTACCTTGTGCTGATCAAGTCTGCCTATTGAGCCCAGCATACGCATCGCGAGCTGTGCGCCACCCATTTCCATACTGAATACAGCTGCTGGCTTATTGAGTGCTAATGCCACATGTTCTGCGATATTAAGGGCAAAAGCTGTTTTTCCCATAGATGGCCTGCCTGCCACGATGATAAGGTCTCCAGGCTGAAAGCCTGAGGTTTTCTGGTCTAAATCATGAAAACCAGATGCAATACCCGTGACATCACTTGGATTATCGCGACTATACAGCATTTCAATACGTTCTACGACCTGCTTTAATAGCGGTTGAATATCGATAAACCCTTGCTTGCCACGAGCACCAATTTCAGCAATTTCAAATATCTTACTTTCTGCTTCATCCAAGAGGTTTGATGCAGAACGCCCTGCCGGATTATAGGCAGAGTCGGCGATTTGTGTGCTGATCTGCGCAAGCTTACGCATAATGGAGCGTTCTCTCACTATTTCAGCGTAACGGCGGATATTAGCAGCTGTTGGCGTATTTTGTACTATCGAGCCGATATAAGCCAGCCCTCCAACATTCTGCAATTCAGCTGCGTTTTCAAGTGATTCCGCTACAGTAATAACATCAGCAGGTTTATTTTGCTCTATCAGGTTGCAGATATGGTGATAGATAAGCTGATGATCTTGTCGATAAAAGTCGGTGTGAGTAATGATATCCGCTATTTTGTCCCATGCCTGATTATCTAGCATTAATCCACCTAATACCGATTGTTCGGCTTCAACCGAATGAGGTGGTGTCTTGTAAATTTCTAATAGCTCATTATGAGCTATGCTAATTGAGGATTGAACCATAGGAATTCGATGGAATTTACAAACACTGATAGAAAAGATTCTATCATTTAACGATGAGAATAAAAAAAGGACTGTTGCCAGTCCTTTTCATAATAAAATTGGAAGTGCTTAGACAGTAGCTTCGCCCAGAACTGACACGGTAATATGTGCCGATACATCACTATGCAGCGTGATGGTAAGCGTATAATCGCCTACTTGTTTGAGCTGGCCTTCTGGCATACGGATCATTGATTTATCAATAGAATAACCTTGATCTTTAAGTGCTTCAGCGATATTTGAATTGGTAACTGAGCCAAACAATTTACCATCCGCCCCACTTTTTTGGGTAATTTGCAGAAGTAATCCATCCAGTTTTGCTGCGAGTGCTTCAGCACTTGCCATAGCTTCTGCCTGTTTTTTCTCTAGCTCAGCTCGCTTGGATTTAAAATCAGCGATTGCAGTTTCGGTAGCCCATTTAGCTTTGCCTTGTGGTATCAGATAATTACGCGCATACCCTCTTTTAACGTTGACGATGTCACCCAATTGTCCGAGGCTTGCAATTTTTTCCATTAGTATCACTTGCATGATATTTCTCCTCAACTCTCAATGTCGATCAGTATAGGGCAACAACGCAAGGAAACGCGCACGCTCTATCGCTGTATTTAACTGTCGCTGATAATATGATTTTGTTCCAGTGATACGAGCAGGAATGATTTTGCCATTCTCGCTGATAAAGTCTTTCAATATATCGATGTCTTTATAGTCGATTGTTTTGATACCTTCCACTGTAAAGCGACAAAACTTTTTACGTTTAAATAATGGACGATTAGCCATTTTTTCCTTGGCTTTGATTTTACTATCCTTATTTCTTGTGAATCTCATCGTGATTTTCCTATTTCCTAAATGTTTATATGGTATCGATACACGTTACATGCAATACTAGCTGAGTACTGATTTTATTTTTTTTTGCGAGAAATCCAGTTAGCTTAACGATGCTGCCAACTTCCATATCAGAAATTGCTTTGGCCATATCAGCCCATGCTACAGCAAAAATTTCGCAAGTTACCCGGCGCTGGATGCTTGCCTCAATCTTATTCGAGATATGGCTTATCTTGAATTCTATAATTGCTTTCCCCGTAGGGGTATAACGCAACTGAGAAAGTTCTACAATTTTCCCGCAAATAATAGTTTGATTACAGTTCAATAACTTATCTGATTCTAGACTTCAGCACTGGTTTTTTCAGATATGTCCTCTATCCCGGCTTCCGTACTTTTTTGTGCAATTTCTGGATTATCTTCTATGTCATCGCTAGTTGTAGTTAACTTGGCTTTATCTTCTTGCATCATGATAGATGGTGTGGTGACCGCCTGATCCATTTTGATTATTAGGTGTCTAAGTATGGCATCACTAAACTTGAAAGCATGCTCGAGTTCGCCCAGCGTTTCCTGATTACATTCGATATTCATTAGGACATAGTGCGCTTTATGTACTTTCTGAATAAGATAGGCAAGCTGACGGCGCCCCCAGTCTTCGACGCGATGAATTTTTCCATCTTTTGATGTAACGATCCCGCGGTAGCGTTCAATCATCGCAGGTACTTGTTCACTTTGATCTGGGTGAACGATAAAAATAATTTCGTAATGTCTCATAATATCCTTATGGGTAAAGCTCCCCGTTTTTGTATATTTACGGTGAAGCAAGGTTTGAAAAAGTGCTGCCATAACGCTATAGCAGCGCAACGTATTTTACTGAATTAATTGGAAAACATCAAAATAACTTTACTATCCTAAGCTAAGATTAGGTGTATCGAGGTTTAAAAGGCTGGGTACGAGGCAGTGGATATAATTACCTTATAAGACCTTTGCAAAACTTCTTTTCTTGGTGGAAGCTCTATAAATCTGGATTTTTCATCAACGATCAGAAAATATTTTTGCGAATCCTTCACAAAAAATTGTCAAATGACCAAGTTGATGAGTCAATTCAGCTTAAAAGACGTACTTTCCTTGGATGACGTTTTTAATGCCACGTGCTTTCAAGGTTTTTCGCTGTTGCTGATTACAATAAACTTTACCAGTGTATGCTGTTTATAATCAAATATGGATTGACCACCTTTCCTGATTCAGCACGCCTCAGCATCTTACCTGGTTGAATAACTTCGATGACGCGCATGGCCTCAGAGACTGTAAAAAAGCACTTGTGCGCTGATTTCAACTGATTACTAGCATCTAATCAAATATGACTTGATTTCCATCGTGCCAAGGTCTCCTTATCAACTGCGCGAGAACGGGGAAATTAAACTTGCCCAAGAGTTCCTTGATTGAAATGTGTAAACCTAAAGCCAATCACTGGTAACATATGCAGTTAATTTGGAAACTAAATAAAATTAGAAAAAATTTCTACTGAATTAATTTTTTCTGCCAATCATATTATTATCGATAAAAATTATTAGATAAATCATTCAATTCAATGACAAAGCTAAGAAATGATACCCTCATACGGGCATTACTACGTCAACCGACCGAATATACCCCTGTATGGCTCATGCGACAAGCTGGACGCTATTTGCCTGAATACAACCAGACACGTGCCCGCGCAGGCGATTTTCTATCGTTATGCAAGAATCCTAATTTTGCCACGGAAGTAACCATGCAGCCATTAGCTCGCTTTCCGTTAGATGCTGCCATTTTATTTTCCGACATTCTTACCATACCCGATGCAATGGGATTGGGGTTATATTTTGCAGAAGGGGAGGGGCCACGATTTGAGCGACCTTTGCGTGAGGAATGGGAAATACGTTCTCTTATCGTGCCTGATCCTGATGTTCATTTGCGTTATGTCATCGATGCAGTTTCACAAATTCGTAAGGCATTGAGCGGTCAGGTTCCACTCATTGGTTTTTCCGGCAGCCCATTTACACTTGCATGCTATATGGTGGAAGGATGTGGAGGTACCGATTTCCGTCAAATCAAAACCTTGCTATACCAGCGTCCTGATCTGCTGCATCATGTTCTCGATATTAATGCGCAGGCAGTCACAGCGTATCTGAATGCTCAAATTGAGGCGGGAGCTCAAGCCGTCATGATATTTGATACTTGGGGTGGAGCATTGTCACATTCTGCCTACCTGGAATTTTCTTTGAATTATATGACGCAAGTTATTGCGGGGTTGAAGCGTGAGCAGGATGGTGTGCGTATTCCCAACATTATTTTTACTAAGGGCGGTGGGCTGTGGCTGGAAAAAATGGTCAATAGCCAATGTGATGCGATTGGGCTTGATTGGACAATAGATATTGGTGAAGCGCGTCGCCGCGTACATGACAGTGTTGCATTGCAAGGAAATCTTGATCCCGCAATATTATTTGCTACATCAGATACAATTACTGCCGAGGTTGAAAAAGTTTTGGCCAGCTATGGTCATGGTACTGGGCATGTATTTAATCTTGGCCATGGGATTTCTCAATTTACTCCTCCTGAAAATGCATTGACTCTTGTGGAAGCTGTCCATACACTGAGCCGTAAGTATCATATGGATTAGTTTGTTGTTTCTAACATAATCAATATTTTTCCTTATGCGTATACTCATTATTGAAGATGATCAAGCGATAGCCACGAATCTTTATGATTTCTTGGAATCGCGTGGCCATAGCGCCGATGCCGCGCTTGATGGGATGACAGGGTTTCGTCTTGCGAGCACACAATCGTTTGATGTTATCTTGCTCGATCTGAAATTACCTAAACTAGATGGTATGACGCTATGCCACAAGCTTCGTCATGAATGCGAAATTGATGTGCCAATATTAATGTTGACAGCGCGTGACACGTTGGAAGATAAGTTAATCGGTTTTGAGAACGGTGCAGATGATTATCTGGTTAAACCATTTGCGCTTAAAGAAGTTGAAGCGCGCTTAACTGCGATGCATAAACGGTACAAAGGTAAAGTTGCCGTACGGAAATTGGAAGTGGGTGATCTTTCTTTTGATCCTAAGGCATTATTGATTCGTTTCAAGGGTTGTGATGTTAAATTACCACCGAAATGTATTCGGCTACTTGCGTTATTGATGAGTGAACCAGGGCGCGTCTTTAGTCGCAAGGAATTGGAGCATGAAGCTTGGGAAGAAGAGCAGGAAACGAGTGATACACTGCGTAGTCACATGCATGTGCTGAGGCGAGCTTTAACAAAAGCTGGTGGGTATGATCCCATTGAAACAGTTCATGGTCTAGGTTACTGTCTGAGCTCTGGTGTTCAAGACTAAATACGGCATTCGTCTGCGTGGCATTCGCCTGCGTGTGACGCTGGCGCTTGCAATTTTCTCTATCATCACTGTCGGCGCGCTTGCTGTCAGTCTTTATTTTGCTTCTGATGATATTGAAGAAGCGCATATCACACAGATTATGAAGACTGAGATGAATCATGTGATTCATCACTACCGTCAGCATACCAGCTTTACGCCGCAAGTAGGATCCAGTCTTAGAAGTTATATAATACATAACGGTACCGATGATTTGCATCTGCCTGATTATCTGCAAAGACTGACCTCTGGATCGCATAAAATATTCCATTATGGTGAGGAAATTCGTATTTTGGTTAAGCATGCAGATGACGCAAAATTCATAGTTGCATACCAAATTGGACTTCATGAGCAGCGACAGCGTGAGTTTAGGCTTCTCGTTATCTTATCCTTGATTACAGTTGTTGCGATTGCCTTTTTGATAGGGTATTTGCTTGCTGGTCTGTTGGTAAAACAGGTAACGGATCTAGCCGAGCGAGTAAAGCGTTTGTTACCCGTCAATCATAATGCACAAGGTCTAGTCTCGAACAGCATCCATTGCGTCTCATTGAGTCAGCCTGGCCAGGATGAAGAAGTTGCACAGCTTGCGCGCACACTGGAAGATTATCAGTACCGTATCGTGCGAATGCTGCAGCGTGAACAGGAGTTTACTGCCAATATTAGTCATGAACTTCGCACTCCAATTACAGCTATTTTGACTAGTTGTGAATTACTGCTTGCTGAGCAAAATTTATCCAGTAAAGCATACACTCGAATAAAAAATATCGAGGCGGTCTCTTTTCGTATGAGTGAGCAAGTCCAAGCCTTACTCTTTCTAGCGCGCGAGCAGGCTTTGGGTACGATGGAGCCTGTTGCTATTGCTGAATGCGTTTATGACGCAGTTGAGCAATTTTGTGAGGAAATATATAAAAAAAATCTTGCGCTTGACGTGTCCATTAAACCAGGCCTTGTGCTGACTTTAAATAGACAAGCATTGTATACCGCCTTGGTCAATATACTCCGAAATGCAGTCCAATATACTGAGCAGGGGTTTATTCGTATCAGCTTTAATAATAAGTGCTTATCAATTGCCGATTCAGGTATTGGTATTGAGCCTGCTTTCATGCCTTTTCTTTATGAGCGTTTTTTTCGTGGATCTAAAAAAACGCAAGGATTAGGAATCGGACTCGTGATTGTTAAACGTATTTGCGATTACTATGATTGGAAGATTGAAGTTGATAGTGCTCCTGGGAATGGAGCAGTTTTTCATATCTTTTTTCCTTAAGGTAGTAGAGTTTCTGGTGAGAAGAATACCGTAACTAAACATCCATAAATATAGTTGATTAATCTTACTAAGGTCTGCTGACAATTTGAGATAAGCGTTTAATAAGTAACGTGAGTTCGACATAAGGATCACATACAGCACGACTGGAAGAGCTTGTGAGAGTCTGATATTAAGTGAGGGTTTCTTCTTCCAGAATGTGTAAGCTACCAGCCTAGCTATCAGATTAATAAAAAAGTTAAATGAGCTACGATGGTGAGAATGCTCGATTTACGAGATGTTTTTCAGTTGGTCGTTGACAGTTTCTATGATCGAGCGTTTACACAATAAAAAATTTGCCAAAC
>CAZKPL010000006.1:60996-68208 GCA_964554625.1 uncultured Nitrosomonas sp.
CTCAGTCTACAGCTTCAACCAGCAGGTCTTTGCCTTATTGGAATAATTTGAACGCAAACTGATCGATAAACTCCTCGCTTCACCTTTGCTCCATGCCGATGAGATAGGCATCAATATCGATGACAAGAAACATTGGTTGCACTGTCTTTCAAATGAAAGCTGGACATTATTTATGCCCATGTCAAACGTGGTACTGACGCCATGAACGATACAGGTATCCTCCGCCATGATCATTGGAAGCCCTATTATCGATGCACTATTTGCCAGCATGCACTCTGTAATGCGCATCACTTGCGTGAACTAGAACGTACTTATGAACAAGATAACCAGCAGTGGGCAAGGTAGATGCAACTACTACTGCAATCCATCCTGGAAGAGGTTAAGACACAAGGCAGACAACCGCCTTCAGAACAAGTAGAGCACTATGCACAATCCTATCTGGCATTATTAAAACAAGCAGAAAATGAATGCCCTGCGCCTGACAAAGCACAGAATCCCAGTCAGCGGGGACAGCCGAAGCGAAGTAAATCTCGCAACTTATCGGAACGACCGCATCTTTATGAGCACAGGCAAGTTGCCTGATTTTATCTTGTAGCATGCTTGAAGAAAAAATTATGCTGAATAGTTACTAAAATTTTTACTTACTCAGGATCTTCACTTCACGAATTCTTCACACTCAGTATGTTAATTTTTTGTCCATAGATATTAGAAATATATGTGTGATGACATTCCATTATATTCTATTGCTCATATTGACTTAATTGGTGATAAATAAATTTGATAATAAATAATTTGGCAGGTGAGGTTTTATAACAATTTTTAAAGAAAGAATGAATTTGAGGAAAAAATTATTAATGAATTCACTTTAATTTTTTTTGTGTAATCCAATCGCCATAATAGCTGCTTATTCACGTGAGAATTGATAATTGAAAATACGATTGAATTTGATAACAGAGATTCTCAAATGAATACACAGAATTCATCTTTTGACGAACATAAAGTACTTCATAATTTAAAGCACTATCTGCCCGCTCAAGCACCCCTAAAAGATTTTATTCATCACAATACGCTGCATGCATTTCAGCAATTCAAATTTTATGATGCAGCTAGAAAAGCAACAAAAATTTTTGGTTATCAGACCAGACTGCAATTAGAGGAATATCGTGCGCTTTATTACTCTGGTCGCATCAGAGAAGATGTTCTCAAAAGGATCATTTCGGAGAAGAAAGGATCAGACAAAACTGATGAATGGATTGATAAGCTCCTCTACCAAAAATTTGACACTTCAGTTTCTGCAAGAATTGGGCAGTTAAGAGCAAACTGGAAAACAGCTTATAGTATTGATCTAGATTTACTCACTCAACCATTCTTATTTAGAATTCTTTGTAATTATCTTGATCAGGGAATATCTGTCTGGGGATTCCCTATTGGCGATAGAGACTTTCTTTCCGCCATGAGAGATTTAGAAAAAGAAAGTATTGTCAGTCTTTTCAAAAAAAAGAGAGCAAGGGAATTCCTTCTTTCTGACGATTGCAGCATCAGTAAGTTATTAAATATTCTGGTTGGCGATGAGTCGCTCTTTGAGCACTATCTGTACGACCAGCAATTTGCTCATCAAGGTTGGTCTGGTATTGTTGCGGTAGCAGAAGATCAACCTCAGTTTTTTCTAAACCGGAAAGAAATTACTCTACACGATTTAATCATTTTTGAGCTCTTGCTTGAAATTGATACGCTAGATGCCCAATTTGGTGAAATCTGGTCGCCTTTGGCTGGCAAATTGGTAAATAGGCCAGAGCCGCTTTTTTCGGAAGTGCCAGAAACTGAGCATGATGGAGCGCTTGCGTTATGGCATGATGCTTTTGAATGGTCTTATTACAATCAAGTGCTTGCTGCTATTCAAATGCAGGAGAAACCGCAAGAGAGTATAGCAGCGAATAAAAGCTTTCAGGCAATGTTTTGTCTGGACGACAGAGAATGTTCATTGCGTCGTCATATGGAAAGCATTGATCCTGAATGCACGACATTTGGCACCCCGGGTTTTTTTGGTGTTCAGTTCTTTTTCCAACCCGAACATGGGAAGTTTTACACCAAGCTATGCCCGGCACCTAACACACCCAAGCATCTGATTAAGGAAACAGAGACCCGTCATCCGCGGAAGGATGAACCACTGCTTTCCAAATTATCACATGCTCTTTTCCATGGTTGGTTGATTACCCAAACTTTGGGTTTTTTCTCTGCTTTTAAACTAGCGCTGAATGTGTTTAGACCTACTGCAGCGCCTGTCATGGCTTCGTCATTCGCACACATGTATCAGCTTTCATCGCTTACTATCGAGAATAAGCAGGCGGATGATAAAGAAAATGGCTTGCAAATAGGGTTTACCATTGAAGAAATGGCCGCCAACCTGGAGAATCTGTTAAAAGGAATAGGGCTTGTTGATAATTTTGCACCAATCGTCTATGTATTCGGTCACGGTGCAAGTAGCATAAATAACCCGCACTATGCCGCTTATGATTGCGGCGCTTGCTCAGGCAGACCGGGTTCGGTGAATGCACGAGTGATTTGCCATATTGCCAATCATTCTGAGGTCAGAAAGATCCTTCGTGCCAAGGGTATCAACATTCCAGACAGTACCCAGTTTGTAGGCGGGTTGCACGATACAACTCGGGATGAAGTATCTTATTTTGATGAAAGTGCATTATCTCCTGACAACCTTAGCCATCACCGCAAGAATGTAGCAGTGATCAATAAGGCGCTGGATCTCAATGCGAAGGAACGTTCACGAAGATTGTTGTCGATCAATACCAAAAGTAAGGCGGAGAAAATTCATGAAGAAGTTCGCAGACGTTCAGTCTCTCTTTTTGAACCACGGCCTGAACTCAATCACGCTACAAATGCAATCTGTGTCGTAGGCAGACGCCAGCTAACCAAAAAAATCTTTCTGGATCGCAGGGCATTCTTGAATTCATTTGATTATCGTGTTGACCCAGGTGGGAAGTATCTGTTCCTGGTCATGAGACCCATCGCGCCTGTATTGGGAGGGATTAATCTGGAATATTTTTTCTCGCGGATGGACAATTATAGAATGGGTGCGGGAACAAAGTTGCCATACAACATCATGGGATTAATTGGTGTTGCTAATGGTAGTGATGGTGACTTAAGACCGGGTCTTCCAAGCCAAATGATTGAGGTGCACGATCCTGTCAGACTGCTTGTTATTGTCGAACATTTTCCTGATGTTGTTCTAAAGTCGATCAATCAGGAGTCGGCAACCTACGAGTTTTATATTAATGAGTGGGTGCATATCGTTGCAGTTCATCCGGAAACACGCGAAATTTTCTTGTTTAAGGACGGTAAATTTTCACCATTCAAACCGTTGCCGCAACCGCTTGAGACTGTATCTGATGTGGTACCTGTTATAGAGTCAGCTATTGAGGCGCCAACGACGCATATCGTTAATGCGACCAAAGAAAATCTGCCCGTTTATCTCATTAAGCAAGAGTAAGGTTTTATGATGACTTTCTTACTAGAGCCGTTACTTAAGTATCTGATTGTTATACCATTTGTTGGTTTCTTTGCAAGTCTGTTCATTCCTGGGAGAATGGAAAGACTCGTAGCTTGGATCTCGCTTGCAACGGTAGGATTTCATCTAGCCTGTGCTTGGTTGTTTATCGCTTTCTGGCTAATTCCGGGCGATTTCCCAACCTATCAGACAACTGAATTTAGCTTATATGAATCACCTGATTATCAGTTTTTTATTTCATTCTATTTCGATAAAATTACCGCTGTTTTTCTGTTTATCGGTAGCTTTCTGATATTGCTGGTAACTGTTTACAGCTCATACTATTTACACCGTGACAATGGGTACAAGCGTTTTTTTAATGCATTGTTATTGTTTTATCTTGGTTACAACATTGTCATTTTCTCGGGCAACTTTGAAACGCTGTTTCTTGGCTGGGAAGTATTAGGTATCTGCTCATTTCTGTTGATCGGTTTTTATAGAGACAGATTCCTACCCGTTAAAAATGCCTTGAAAGTGTTTACAGTATTTCGCATAGCAGATATGGGTCTGCTTTTTTGCATCTGGCTGAGTCATCATTTATGGCATGAAAATATCGCATTCATAAAATTGACAAATAATGAAGTAGTTCAGGCACAGATTAGTAATCATATGACAATCAGCATAGTCATTTCGCTCATGATCTTACTTGCTGCTGCCGTGAAATCAGCACAGCTTCCCTTTACTTCTTGGATACCCCGAGCCATGGAGGGGCCCACTCCTTCGAGCGCTATCTTCTATGGTTCATTATCGGTACATCTAGGTGTCTTCTTGTTATTAAGAAGTTATCCATTCTGGCAGTATTTGACACCCATTGTCATAGGCGTAGCCATCATAGGACTTGCAACTGCGATCGTCGCAACCCTGATATCCCGCGTGCAGTCATCCATTAAAACACAGATTGCCTATTCTTCTACTGCGCAAATTGGAATCATATTCATTGAAGTGGCCGCAGGATTACATGACTTGGCGCTCTTTCATTTAACTGGAAATGCATTTTTAAGGACTTATCAAATTTTGGTTTCACCTTCAGTAGTGGCTTATCTCATTCGCGAGCAATTTTATAATTTTATCCCGCGGCACTATATTGATAAAAATGAAACATTAAGGAAGCTTAAATATAGTTTTTATTTATTGAGTACCAAAGAATTTTATCTGGACTCATTCATCTATATCATCCTATGGAATCCAATGAAGTGGCTTGGCAGAAAACTGGATGGTATCGGAGAAAATGCAGCGTTCAACTTCATTACCATCAGCACTATTATTGGAGTGACCTGTATCTATGCCAAGGACAATATTCCACCTTCGATTTATTACTTGTTCCCGACTTTCTTTGCTTTTGTTGGCTTACTGATGGTGATCAGATCCTTTACTGAAAGAAGAAACGCTCAATTCAGCTGGGTACTCATGGTGATATATCACTTCTGGATCACGCTTGCCGTTTCATTCTATGAAGAATCAGATGTCATTGAGATGGCTATTTATTTAAGTGGTATTCTGCTGCCAGGTATAGTGGGCTTTGCCGCGCTGGATAGACTAAAAACACTGGAAGGCAGAATTGATTGGAACGATTTCCAAGGCCATGTTTATGAACATCCGGATTTAGCTTTGATTTTCTTCTTGTCATGCCTAGGTCTCATGGCATTTCCGATCACACCTTCTTTCTTGGGTGTGGACTTGGTTTTTACCTATATCCATACAGAACAGATCGATTTTGCGGTCATTCTTGCGATGGGCTACATTTTATTAGGCCTTTCGGTGGTAAGAATGTATTCCCGTATCTTCCTTGGGCCTCATGCCAAAACTTATCATGAAATTCCAAATAGATCGTCGTAACAAACCGTGTTTTTTATAACAACATAACAGGAGATGTAGATGGATGTATCACAACGCGTAGTTCCAAAGGATGGATTGGCTGGATTAAAAGAGAATTTTAAACATGATTTCATGGCTGGTTTTTTTGTTTTTCTGCTGGCGTTACCGCTTAGTTTAGGGATTGCTAAAGCAGGAGAATTTCCACCTGCTATGGGTGTGCTGACTGCCATGATAGGCGGCCTGCTGGTTGCCTTCTTTGCTGGTTCTGCTCTAACCATCAAAGGACCTGCAGCCGGGCTGATTACCATTGTTGCTGGATGTGTATTGGCGTTTGGTGGTGGAATAGAAGGCTGGCGTATGGCATTGGGCGTGATGGTCGTTGCCGGAGTTCTTCAGGTTGTTATAGGCTTTCTGAAAGCAGGCTCATTGAGTGATTTCTTTCCACACTCGGCTGTCCATGGAATGCTGGCGGCGATCGGGTTGATCATTATTTCCAAGCAAGCGCATATCATGCTGGGTATTGATCCGGCAGATTTGAAGGGTATGAATCCTGTTGCTCTCTATGCTGCGTTGCCAAATTCAGTTATGAACGCTAACTGGCCTATCGCGGTGGTTGGATTAATCAGCCTTGCGCTCATGTTAATCATGCCAAAAATAAAGAATCCGATAGCCAAAAAAATTCCGGCACCGATGCTCGTATTGTTGATAGCAATACCCGCAACAATATTTTTTGATTACAAGACAACGCAAGGGGCGCATGCGCTTGTTCAGATTGGTGATTTCTGGGAAGTACTTGGCTTCAATGCGGATTTCTCAGGTATTGGTACCGCTGTTTTCTGGAAATATGTTTTGATGTTCTTGATTATTGGAAGTCTTGAGTCCTGCCTGACAGTCAAGGCGATTGATAATATGGATCCATGGAAACGGCAATCTCATTTCAACAAGGATCTGATTGCAGTAGGTGCAGGCAACACACTTGCTGCTGTACTGGGCGGTTCTCCAGCCATATCGGAGGTTGCTCGTAGCTCTGCTAACATCGGTTTCGGTGCGAGAACACGCTGGGCGAATTTCTTCCATGGCTTCTTCCTGTTTATATCGATGTTACTATTGATTCCGGTCATTGAGATGATTCCAAATGCGGCATTGGCTGCGATGCTGGTATTCGTCGGCTGGCGCCTCGCACATCCGCATGAATTCTTTAAAACCTATAAAATTGGTAGCGAGCAACTGACAATCTTTGTAATCACCATTGGCGTGACAGTTGCAACTGATCTGCTTATGGGTGTTGCCTCCGGTATTCTGGTCAAATTTCTCTTTCATATTGTCAATGGTGCAAAATTGAGCAATCTTTTTTCAGCAAGATATGAGTTAAAGAACGAGAATGACAAATATCATTTAACGGTGCGCGACTCAGCGATATTCTCTAATTTGATAGGTTTTAAAAAGGTATTTAGTCAGTTTAAACCTGGCAAGGAAGTAGTGATTGATTTTCAGAACGCGAATTTGGTTGATCATACTTTCATGGAATTTCTAGATCATTTTGAAGATGAGTATACGCGCGGAGGTGGTGTTGTCGATGTGAGAGGCTTTGACCGGTTTGAACCATTTTCTAGCCATCCGCTGTCGGGTAGGAAAGTACGGAAAGGTTAAATTTAGTTATTTCATTTAATCGCATATTTGAGGGGTGCCAGAAATGGTGCCCCTTTTTCTTGCTTATGCGCCTTCAAGGGACTAATTCTTTTTTTAACTAAATTATATCTGATACTGATGTATTCCCACGAATTTACCCTCTCTCCAATGAATCAAAGTAATCTGCTAAAAGGGCTTGCGCCTGC
>CAZKPL010000007.1:0-30659 GCA_964554625.1 uncultured Nitrosomonas sp.
GAGCCCTCGGGTGTGGATAGCTCTGGCTATCTACGTGAAATGTCAACAGACCCTAGAACAATGCCTAAAGAAATTGAACTCAAACTATCGGTACCCGCTAACTGTATTCAATACTTGCATCATTTACCGCTACTTGACGCTCTAAGTATCTCCAAATCTACCAAACAAAGGCTTCATACGAGCTACTACGACACACCAGATTTGGCTTTAAAGCATCAGCATTGTGCACTACGCCTGCGTCGAATTGGGAAAAATTGGGTACAGACCATCAAAACAGAAGGCAGTGTCGCATCTGGGCTGCATGAGCGCGACGAATGGGAAATAGCTGTCACCACAAATCAACCTGATTTCACTCAGCTAAGCGACCCTAAACTGATCAAATTATTAACTCACTCTAATCTAAAGCAGATATTCATTACAGAATTTACCCGCCATACACGCATTCTACGAATGAGTGATGGTAGTCAAATCGAGTTCTGCCTTGATCATGGCAAAATTAGCGTAGATCACGCAAAGGAATCCTTCGCTGAAATCGAGCTTGAATTGAAATCGGGTAAACCAGTCCAATTATTCCAGCTTGCTCTTGTACTTGAGCAAATGCTTCCATTTCCAATCAGGTTAGAGAACATAAGTAAAGCTGAGCGTGGTTATATACTTTATACAGGACAAAAGAAACCTCCCGTTAAAGCCTTGCCTGTTGTGCTCAAGGCTAATATGGATCTAGTCACGGCATTTATCCTAATCGCACAAAACTGCCTCGATCAATTGACCAGGAATGAACACGGTTTATTGGCTGGTAGCGATATCGAATACCTCCATCAAATGCGTGTTGCGCTACGTCGGCTCCGCTCTGCATTTGATGCTTTTTCCACCGTCATCGTAAATAAAGTACCTATCGTACATGAACTTAAGTGGTTAACCCGTCAATTAAACCCGGCACGTAACTGGGATGTTTTTGTTACGGAGCAGATTTCCCCGATTCATCACGTTTTTGTAAAACATGCAGGTATAGCCACACTCATAAAAATTTGTGAAACATTGCGCAAAAAACACAATAAGGCTGCACGTAATAGTATCAGATCGAAACGTTATACAGAATTGATACTGAAACTGAATTTATGGCTTGATGAGATGCTCGAATATTCAACTCGGTCGCATAGTTTAAAGAACACGGCTAAGAAGATTGCATTAAGTGAGTTTACAAGAAACTTACTGACAAACCATCATCAACAAATCCTTGCAGTTGGAAAAGAAATTGAAAAACTTGATGCAACATCACTCCACGCTCTCCGCATTAACATAAAGAAACAGCGTTATGCTATTGAATTTTTTCAAACCCTCTATTCACCGGAGAAAGTTAAAAAATATATTCATTCACTATCCGAGCTACAAGATATTCTTGGCGTCATCAATGACAGCACAAATACCCAGAAACTTCTTGAAGAAATTCCAACTTCGAGAACAAAGACATTAATATCACGAGAAGCTATTGGTATCATTGTAGGATGGCACAGGCTGCATCTAGGACAGAAAAAAGCAGAGCTTAAGCGTACCTTGCTACTTTTCCATGATACATCCCTTTTCTGGGAAGTTTATTGAGAAACGACAACACTCATATATTCTATTTTTTTATATAAGCAAGATTGAAGAAGTGTAACAAAAAGTAAGGCTGCCAGATATTCTGTGAATGATCACTCGATTTCCAGCAAGCCTTTTTATACACTATTGCTCAGGAACGTTTAGGTAATAATAGGATTTAATTCACCCTTTGCATACTTACTAGCCATTTCATCTAGCATGATCGGTTTAATTTTGCTTGCCTGCCCTGCGCTACCAAATGCTTCAAAGCGTGCTTTACAAATTTCCTTAGCAGCTGCGGTAGCATCTTTCAGGAATTTTCTAGGATCAAACTCACTCTTGTTCTTAGCTAAGTGTCGGCGAATTGCTCCGGTCATAGCTAACCGAATATCTGTATCGATATTAACCTTACGCACACCGTTCTTGATACCTTCTTGAATTTCCTCTACAGGCACACCGTAGGTTTCTTTCATTTCGCCACCATATTCACGAATGATTTCAAGCCACTCTTGAGGAACAGAGCTGGAACCATGCATTACTAAATGAGTATTAGGGATTCGTTTATGGATTTCTTTGATCCGCTCAATAGCCAAGATATCGCCCGTTGGTTTCCGTGTAAATTTGTAAGCACCATGCGATGTGCCAATTGCAATGGCGAGGGCATCCACGCCAGTTTTTTTCACAAAATCGGCTGCTTGCTCAGGATCAGTGAGTAATTGATCATGAGATAACACACCTTCAGCTCCATGACCATCTTCTGCTTCTCCCATTCCTGACTCAAGCGATCCAAGACAACCTAACTCGCCTTCAACAGAAACACCAACCGCATGAGCCATAGCGACAACTCTAGCGGTAACATCAACATTATATTCATAGGATGAGGGTGTCTTGGCATCCTCTTCAAGTGAACCATCCATCATGACACTAGAAAAGCCGCTACGAATTGCGTTTACACATACTGCTGGTGAAGCACCATGGTCTTGATGCATCACAACAGGAATATGTGGATAGGCCTCCACTGCTGCTGCAATCAAATGGCGCAAAAAAGGCTCTCCTGCATATTTACGCGCTCCAGCCGAGCCTTGCATGATCACCGGACTATCGCATTCGTCAGCTGCCTGCATAATCGCATGAATTTGTTCGAGATTGTTTACATTAAATGCAGGTAATCCATATCCATTTTCTGCTGCATGATCCAAGAGTTGTCGCAATGATACAAGTGCCATTTAGGTCTCCTTAATTTGAAATTTTGTATCAGATTTATCATAAAAAATTAGAATTGATAATAGAGATTCGTATCGAATTAAATGGAATCCTTAGCTATAGATAAGTTCTATTTTTAAATAAAGGGGTATTAACAATTTATTGAAGCTGGAACTACTTCAGTACTTTCTATATTTATTGGCTTTCCATTGTCGCCTACTCGAACAATTTTCATGGTATTGGTTCCCCCTGCTTTGCCAACAGGCTCCCCTATTGTCATGACAATCAAATCACCATCACGTACAGCGCCACGCTTAAACAACTCATCTTCTGCCAAATCTAAAATAACTTCTGGATCAAATAGACCCTGGCCAAATTCTATGGGATAAACCCCACGAAACAGAGTCATTTTACCAAGCGTATCCTCTTGCGGACTTAAGGCAAATATAGGTACTTTTGAGCTTCTCCGTGACATTAGCAGTGCAGTTACCCCACTCTGAGTAAGTGCAGCAATCGCGCGAATTTTAAGACTGCTAGCAGTATACATCGTTGCACGGGCAATGGCCTCTTCAATACTAGCCGGCTGAATTTCGAGCGAGCGTTGCAAGCTCTGATTTACTGTATATTCTTTTTCTGCCTCAAGACAAACTCTTGCCATGGCTTCTACCGACTCAACAGGATATTGCCCTGCGGCAGATTCAGCAGATAGCATAACAGCATCAGTTCCATCCAATACTGCGTTAGCTACATCTGACACCTCAGCACGAGTTGGAATGGGGTTAATAATCATTGATTCCATCATCTGTGTTGCAGTCACAACAAGTTTATTTTTAGTGCGGGCAGAACGTATCATGCGCTTTTGCAATGCTGGCACTGTGGCATCTCCCACTTCAACGGCCAGATCACCACGAGCAACCATAATTGCATCCGATGCATCCAGAATATCGTCTAATGCTAGAATGGCTTCGGAGCGCTCAATCTTTGCCATGATCAGGCTATTGCCTCCGGCCTCCTGCATTAAAGAGCGTGCTTGACGTATATCCTCGCCAGTGCGCGGAAAAGATACTGCTAAATAGTCCGCTTCCAATGCTGCAGCAGTCTTGATATCTTGCATGTCTTTATTTGTCAGTGCAGGCGCACTCAGCCCACCACCTTTTCGATTAATACCTTTATTATTCGATAGCACACCCCCTTGCTTGACTTGGCAATATATTTCACTTCCCATTACCTTGATAACATTAAGAACAATACGACCATCATCTAACAATAATGTCGCACCAGCCTCTACGTCATTAGGTAGCTCTTTGTAATCAAGCCCTACTCTTTCCTCATTACCTAATTCACATTTGGCATCAAGTATGAATTCATCGCCTACCTTAAGCCAGATCTTCCCATGGTCAAATTTACCAATACGAATTTTAGGCCCTTGTAAATCAGCTAATATTCCAATTGTACGACCAGCAGCGCGTGCAAGGGCACGAGCAAGATCAGCATGAGCTATATGCTCTTCGCGAGTACCGTGTGAAAAATTTATTCTCACAACATCAACGCCAGCCAGAATCATGTGCCGCAGAATCGTAGGATCGCTACAAGCAGGCCCAAGCGTAGCAACAATTTTTGTTCTTCTAATCATTCCTAAAAAGAATTTTCAGATTCGTTCTTAACGTCCACGCAATTCGAGAATTTCAACCGCTGGGAGTTTCTTCCCTTCTAGGAATTCAAGAAAAGCCCCCCCTGCCGTCGATATATATGAAACCTTGTCGTATATATCATATTTCTGGATTGCGGCTATAGTATCGCCCCCCCCAGCCAGGGTAAAAGCTTTGGTATCAGCAATTGCTTTTGCAATGGTATATGTGCCCGCCCCAAACTGATCAAACTCAAACACGCCCACGGGTCCATTCCAAACGACTGTACCTGCCTTCATTATAATTTCAGCCAATTCTTGAGCACTTTTTGGTCCAATATCGAAAATCATGTCATCATCCGACACGGCATCGGCATCTTTTACTACGGCTGGCTCATTAACATCGAATTTCTTGCCAACCACAACATCTACAGCGATCGGAATCGATGCATCACGATGCTTCATTTTATCCATCAACATCTTAGCGGTAGCAACCAAATCATCTTCGCACAATGATTTACCAATATTCTTACCTGCAGCTTTAAGGAATGTATTAGCAATTCCACCACCTACCACCAACTGATCTACTTTCTCAGATAGTGATTCAAGTACAGTCAATTTGGTTGATACTTTGGAGCCCCCAACAATCGCGACCATGGGTCGTGCCGGATTATGCAAAGCTTTAGTCAAGGCATCTAGTTCTTCTGTCAATAGAATACCTGCACATGCAATCGGAGCATATTTTGCAATCCCATGAGTCGATGCTTCAGCCCGATGCGCAGTACCAAAAGCGTCCATGACAAATATGTCACATAATTTAGCATAGTTCTGTGCGGTCGCATCGTCGTTCTTTTTCTCTCCCTTGTTAATACGGCAATTCTCTAGAACAACCAGTTCACCCTGTGCAACTTCAAACCCACCATTCGCCCAATCTCTGATTAAACGTACTGACTTACCCAAGCGTTCCGCAATATTATCGGCAACAGGTTTAAGAGAATTCTCTTGACTCCAGATCCCTTCTTCCGGTCGACCTAAGTGAGAAGTTACCATGACTTTCGCGCCACGATCCAAACAATATTTAATAGTGGTCATGGATGCTGTAATGCGCGCATCCGATGTAACTTTGCCATCTTTAATGGGTACATTTAAATCAGCACGAATAAAGACACGCTTGTCTTTTAGATCAAGATCAGTGAGTTTGATAACAGACACATTAACTCCAATATAGACACTAAATATTAATAAGAATAGTTTGCAATCCTGATTGATTGCTGATCAATTCAAAAGAATAAATCTATTTATTATGATATAAGCATTAGATCACCCCGAGTAAAGTCATAATCACCTTTTATTAATATATGACTATGATGTTTAACCTCCAGGCCTTTTACTCGAAGTAAATCTTATGCTCTTATTCAGATTGTTTGCGGACTCACTTGCTAGCAATAACACGAGCCATCTCTAACACTTTACAGGAGTATCCCCATTCATTATCGTACCAAGCAACGACTTTAACGAAATTTTTATCTAATGATATGCCTGCTTCAGCATCAAAAACAGAAGTACAGCTTTCGCCACGAAAGTCAGTGGATACTACTTTGTCGGCCGTATAACCGAGTATACCTTTCAACGTACCTTCCGATGCAGATTTCATAACATTACAGATCTCCTCGTAAGAGGCATCTTTATTTAATTCTACGGTAAGATCCACAACAGAAACATCAGAAGTCGGTACTCTAAAGGCCATACCAGTGAGTTTCTTGTTCAATTCAGGAATAACCGCGCCAACTGCCTTCGCTGCCCCTGTAGAAGAAGGGATGATATTTTCAAGAATTCCTCGACCTCCGCGCCAATCCTTATTAGAAGGGCCATCCACAGTTTTTTGGGTAGCCGTTGCAGCATGAACTGTAGTCATTAAACCACGTTTGATTCCCCAAGTATCATTTAATACCTTAGCAATTGGAGCAAGGCAATTAGTTGTACAAGACGCATTAGAAACGATGGCTTGCCCATTGTAGGATTTATCATTCACGCCATATACGAACATTGGTGTATCGTCTTTAGATGGTGCGGTCATAATGACCTTTTTGGCACCAGCCGCAAGATGCTTTTCACAAGTTTCTTTAGTGAGGAAAAGCCCTGTCGCTTCCACCACCACATCAACACCGACCTCATTCCATTTCAGCTCAGCAGGATCTTTAATAGCAGTTAGACGTATCTTCTTACCATTTACTACTAAAGTATTACCCTCAACTGAAACACTTCCGTTAAAACGGCCATGCACCGAATCATGTGTCAGCATATAAGCCAAGTAATCAGGCTCAAGTAAATCGTTAATTGCAACTACATCGATATCGCTAAATTTTTCAATTGATGCACGAAATACCATTCGCCCAATACGACCAAACCCATTGATCCCTACTTTAATTGTCATTACACAGACTCCTTAAACAAAAAAACTATAGCTAAGCATTGCCTATTCGATCTAAATAGGCAACACAATTTATAAAATTCTCTTCACAGCATTTACAACATTCTCGATAGTGAAACCAAAGTATTTAAACAACTCTTCGGCTGGAGCCGATTCTCCAAAAGTATCGATTCCAATGATTTCTCCTTCAAGCCCAACGTATTTATACCAGTAATCTGTCACACCAGCTTCTACCGCAATACGTTTAATACCTTTTGGCAACACACTTTCCTGATACGCTTGGTCTTGGCGATCAAACAAGTTAGTACATGGCATGGATACTACACGCACCTGGATACCTACCTCAGACAATGCTTTCTGCGCAGCCATGGCCAGCGCCACTTCTGATCCAGTCGCTATAATGATTGCTTGCGGTTTTCCATCCACAGCCTCAGATAGAATATAAGCTCCTTTATCGATCAACTTAATAGTTGCTGCATCTCTTTTCTGGAAGGGTAAATTTTGACGGCTAAAAATAAGTGTCGTCGGTCCATCCTTGCGCTCAATTGCACGCGCCCAAGCTACAGTCGACTCAACCGTATCACATGGTCGCCATACATCCATATTAGGTATCAGGCGTAACGTTGCCGTTTGCTCTACCGGTTGATGTGTCGGACCATCTTCCCCCAAACCAATTGAATCATGAGTAAATACAAAAATGTTACGGATTTTCATTAAAGCTGCCATGCGCAAAGCATTGCGCGCATATTCCGAGAACATCAGGAATGTAGCCCCATAAGGAATGATACCGCCATGTAGTGACAAACCGTTCATAATGGCACTCATACCAAATTCACGCACACCATAATAAACGTAGTTTCCACCAGATTCTGCACTTACACCACTTGAACCAGACCATAGCGTCAAATTAGAACCGGCTAAATCAGCTGACCCTCCTACCAGTTCGGGCAGGATTGGTGCTAATCCTTCGATCGCATTTTGCGATGCTTTTCTAGTCGCAATAGTCTCTTCCTTTGCGTTAACACGATTTATGACACTGTCAGCATATTCAGACCAGTTAGCTGGCAATTCCCCACTCATACGACGCTCAAATTCGGCTGCTTCTGCAGGATATTTCTTCCCATACTCTGCAAACTTGTGATTCCATTCACTCTCAAGTTTCTGGCCTTTTGCACGTGCATCCCATGCATCGCAAACTTCTTGAGGAACTTCAAAGGGAAGATAATGCCAGCCAATATGAGGACGAGTAGCTGCAATTTCTTCGTCTCCTAATGCCGCGCCATGGACTGCATGTGTATTGGCTTTATTGGGTGATCCCATTCCAATGACAGTCTTGCAGCAAATCATAGAAGGTTTGTTTGAAACCTTTTTAGCGGCTTCAATTGCAGCTTCAATTGCATCTGGATCGTGACCATTTACATTAGGAACAACATGCCATCCATATGCCTCAAAGCGTTTAGGCGTGTCGTCAGTAAACCAGCCTTCTACGTGCCCATCAATTGAAATACCGTTATCATCATAAAAACAAATCAGCTTACCCAACTCTAATGTGCCCGCCAAAGAACATGCCTCATGTGAAATACCCTCCATCAAGCACCCATCGCCAAGAAATACATAAGTATAGTGATTAACGATATCAAAACCAGGGCGATTGAATTCATCCGCAAGAATCTTTTCTGCTAATGCCATGCCGACAGCATTGGTAATTCCTTGCCCCAGGGGACCTGTTGTTGTCTCTACTCCTGGGGTATAGCCATATTCTGGATGCCCAGGCGTTTTGGAATGAAGCTGCCGAAAATTTTTAATATCTTCTATTGACACATCATAGCCAGTCAAATGTAACAGCGCATAAAGCAACATAGAGCCGTGCCCATTGGATAAAACGAAGCGATCACGGTCGACCCATTTGGGATTATTGGGACTATGACGCAAATGGTGAATCCAAAGTACTTCTGCAATTTCCGCCATACCCATGGGCATACCAGGGTGACCAGAATTAGCTTTTTGTACTGCATCCATAGCCAAGGCACGAATAGCACTCGTCAAATTCTTGAATACTGGCGCGTTAAAATCCTCAAATGCTCCCATCTACACTACTCCCGAAAAAATTCAAAAACAAAACATCCATCTTCCGCGCCACATGACAACAAAAGTTGGCAAAAGCAGCTATTATCACCTAAGATGAAGTGCTCTACAACATTGATTCATTGATTCACTCAATCACATTTTTTGTACTATATCAACTCAACTATTCTGGTTGCGCAGCTTAATCCCCAACGTTTTTATCTTACGATAAAGATGTGTACGCTCCAACCCTGCGCGCTCGGCAACACGCGTCATATTGCCACCTTCTTGATCAATCAATTTTTCGAAATAATTTTTTTCAAATAAGTCTCGGGCTTCACGCAACGACACATTTAAAGGAATATCCGGAGCAATTGATATCGCTGTTGGCAATGGGGGTGCTAAGGCCTGCTGGACAGCTTCTGCTGAGATCTCATTACTGGCACAAGTTAAGGCCAGCGAACGCACTACACTTGTGAGTTGAGCCAGATTGCCAGGCCAATCATAATTACGCAATGTGTTCAATGCAGCCGTATTAAAGTGAATGAATGGTGCTTCGCCTGATTCAATGCAATTTGAGAGTATCTGATTAGCTAACTCAGGAATATCTTCACGGTGCATTCTTAATGATGGAACACTGATACAAAGACTACTCAAGATTTCATATAATTTAGGATTATAAATACCTTGTGCGGTTAATTCTGCCAAAGGCAGAGTCGTAGCACATACCAGACGCACATTATATTTTTCCAATTTACTCAAGAGTAGAAGTAGTCCCTTTTGCTCTAGTTTATTGAGTTCACCAATCTCTCTTAAAAACAGCAAGCCATCCTTCGCTTGCTCAAGTAAATTTAGAGGGTTTTCTGCAAGAAAAGAAAATGATTCTGGCTCAACCCATGGCGTATTGATTCGATGTAAAAAATGAGCGCAGTGCTCCATGCCCACACCAGGCCCACCCATCAGCAGCAGAGGTACTTTCAGACTGGCAACTTGCTCTAGCTTCTTTTTTAATTCTGCAATCAAAGCTCCTCGGCCCAGGCTTACCAAAGAGAAAGTCGGAATCGGCTTACTTTGACCACCGCGTAAAGCCTGTCCAATGGTGCTAAGCAATTTTTGTAATGGTATAGGCTTTTCCAGATACCCTACAGCTCCAATGCGCGTCGCCTCTACGGCAGTATCTATGGTGCCGTGCCCGGACATCATCACAACCGGCATGGTAAGTAATCCACTATTAGCCCAATCTTTAAGTAATGTTATGCCATCTGTATCCGGCATCCAGATATCCAGCAGCACTAAATCTGGGCGAGTCTGGTTGCGCCAGTTGCGAGCTTGCTCCGCATTTTCTGCTAGAACAACTCGATATCCTTCGTCATTCAAGATTTCAGACAAGAGTTCGCGTATGCCAACTTCATCATCAACAACAAGAATCGTATTGTTGGCCATTATATGATAATTTACCTCCAGAACTGGAATACAACTGATTGCTTTGCAGCGGCAACATCATCAAGTTAACAATTCAAGCATTACTTTATGTAATAGTTATATTACGTGATGAGGAATCGATATAGTGTGATCCGATAATAATCTTGGCAATACAATGGTCACCTTGGCACCGTGCGGTTGGGTATTTTCGATTTGAATTGTACCATTATGTTCATCAATAATTTTCTTGACTATTGGAAGGCCGAGTCCCGTACCTTTTGCCTTAGTCGTTACATAAGGTTCAAATACTTGAGCTTTAATCTGTTCAGCAAATCCTTTTCCATTATCACTTACACTAAACTGAATACCATTCGGAAGTATTTCGGTACGTACCGTGATCGTGGGATCTACTATATCAACCAAGGCATCTTGAGCATTTTGTAGTAAATTATGAATAACTTGCCTCAATCTTGTAGGATCTCCGCGTATCAGTGAAGGATCAGCAGTCAACTCTAAAATAATTTTTGAACCATGACTGCGCTCTGATTGAGTATTTGCGGTTTCATATAGCGCAAGTACCTCATGTATCAATCTATTGAAATCAAGCTGATATAATTCCAATTCAGGTATGCGTGCATATTCACTGAATTCATTGACCATTTTCTTAAGTGCCTCAACCTGATTGACAATCGTTTCGGTAGAGCGTTGTAGAATTTTTGCATCCTGGCCAGTTAATTTTCCCATCAATTTGTGCTGCATGCGCTCTGCAGAAAGTCGGATAGGCGTCAAGGGGTTCTTGATTTCATGAGCCAGGCGGCGTGCAACTTCACCCCATGCAACTGTACGTTGAACCTGCAGTAAACTGGTAATATCATCAAATACTACAACCCCTCCTCCAGCCACCTGCGGAAGGTGTGATCCTCGAAGGAGAAGAATTTGATCTTTGCTTTCACTAAAATGCAATACTTGCCGCTGCCAATCCCCCATTTCTGCAGAATTAAACCCTCTTCGTATTTCTGTTGCCAGCATACGCAATCTTGCTTCCTTTTCCGCACATTCTTCAATCGTTAATCCTACTAGATTATTCAATGGAATCTGCAAAATTTGCTCGGCACTACGATTGACAGTACTTATATGTAATTTTTCATCGAATACCATCACTCCAGAGGAAAGATTAGCCAGTATACTTTCAAGGTAAGCACGGGCATTTTCTATCTCCTGCTGATTTCGTTGCGCCGTAACACGCGCCACCTCAAGTTGCTCAGTCATGAGATTAAAAGACTCTGTGAGTATTCCAAGCTCATCGTTACTTTGTACGCGGTGACGCCTGCTAAAATCTCCTTGCGCCACAGCTCTTGTTCCTTCAGCTAACATGCCCAGAGGCGCACTTAATTTTTCACTAATAAGAAAAGCTGCAGCAAGAGCAGAAAAAAGTGCTAAAAATAATACTAATGTTAATGTTACGCCATAAAGCCGAGTCAATCCTTGACGAGATAATGTTAACTCCTGATAATTTCGGTACCCTATCTGAACAATCTCGGCATTTTCTGCAAGTAACCTAGGCACCTGCTGCAAAACTTGAAGCACACGAATATCGTCATCAAGATTTAATACATTGACGGGAACCAGCACACGCAAATACATTCCTTTACCAGGGATAGATTCCACTGCGCTGTAGTTTTTCTGCATTCGGATATGCCGCATGGCAGCAGCATTAGGTATCTCTGGAAACAGTGCGATATCATCAATACTGGAAAAAGCAATTGCTTTTCCCTCTTGATTGAACAATGTTGCCTCCTGTATTTGCGACTGAATCAACAGCTGATTCAATGCTGATAGAGGGGATGCAGATGATTCGGATAATGTCAGCGCAGTCGCCTTAGCCTTCTTCTCAAGTTCTTCAAGTAAATTATCAAGCATGGTTTGTCCTAAATTCAGCCCCCCCTCTAATGCCTGATCAACTTTCACATCGAACCAGGACTCAATGCTTTTTCCTAGAAACTGCACCGAAATACCATATACCAAAACCCCTGGAAGAATCGCCATCAGTGAGAAAACCGTCAGTAAACGAAGCGCTAGTCTTGAGCCAAATACCCGGGCCTTTAATCTTCTGCTTAACCTCCATAATAAAAAACCCACTACCACCAGCAAAAACAATACAAAGACCACATTGAAAGCGATTAGCCAGCGGTAAAGACGTTCAAGAAACTCCGTATTGGCCCCTGCTGTCGCCAACAAAAACAGCATGACCACGCTCAGCCCCGTAACGATAGCGATAACGTACTTCATAGATATATTTTAGGGTAGGCTCTGAGGAGCAATAGGCAATTTAATATGCCATTCTTTTTTTTCTGAACTCAGATTCCAGTCTTTTGAGCTAAACCATTCTAGTTGAAATGGTTTAGCTAACCGGGAAATATCCAGCCATACTTGCAAAGTTGCAATATATTCCATACCTTGCTTGAGCGAAGAACTCACTTCAATGGGAATATTATGCTGCCGCCCCAAAGCCTGCAGCGCCTCCTGAAGAGTATCAAAGCTTTGTGGTACCATCATTCGGCCACTTAAGTAGTATTGTCGAGTAAGCGCATGATAACTCAGCCCTATGCGCCTTTTACTGCGGGCAACTTCTTCGTCCAGCCAATACCACCGGGAATCTATGAGTTCAAATTTAGATACAAAGTAAAGTATGATACCTTTTTCCAAGGCCTGCTCTAAAGTACTATTAAGCGCAATGTCAGCGTCGAGACTTATTTGATAACCTTCCCCGATCGCTTCCAGAGCGAACGATTTTATTTCTATACCGCTCTCACCATGAGCTGGCACCACTGACAATAGCAGCGAGATCAGGAGCATTGCCGCCATGACTTGCAACAATCCTTTTAATTGCAGTATTCCATCAAGTCTTACAAAGCAAGGCATAGAAAAAACCGTCATGCAAGAAACTAGGCAATAACTGCCCACTAGTCATAGCAGGATGCGAAAGAGGCAATAAATGTGCATCTTGATGTAATTGCTGGAATCTCTTGATTAACAGCCAATTTTCTTCATGAAAAACGGAGCAAGTTACATACAGTAACTTGCCTCCTCGTTTCAGAATTTGCCATAAAGCATCGAGAATTTTCTCTTGGGTGTCAGCAAAAGCAGTCAAATCAGTATGTCGTCGCAGCCACTTGATATCAGGGTGTCGGCTAACTACACCGGATGCACTACAAGGAGCGTCAGCCAAAATTCGGTCAAACAGTTGACCATTCCACCACTCTGAGGGATAAAGTGCATTGCCATATACCAAACGATCAGGCTTATCTCCAAGCCGCTCAAAATTTTCTGCCACACGCGCTAACCGCTGCGCATCACTATCCAGTGCAGTCAATCTTATTTGCGCCGACTCCATTAAATGTGTACTTTTTCCACCTGGCGCAGCACAAGCATCTAGCACGCGCATACCATCATGCACATCTAGCAATGGCGCGGCTAATTGCGCTCCCGCATCTTGTATTGACACAAGTCCTTCTGCAAATCCTGGTAATTTCTCTACTGCTACCGGTTGAACTAATCTCAGCGCCATATTCCAGATTAAGTTTGCTTTAATACCATGCTTCTCAAGTATTTTTTGATATGCCTCCACTCCAATCTTCCGAGAGTTAACTCGCAATGTCATTGAAGGATGTTGATTGCTTGCATTCAGAATAGCTTCATATTGTTGAGGATATTGTTTACGTAGCTTATCGATCCACCATTGAGGATGGGAGTATTTCCCAACATCATCTTTATTAACCAGCTCCCATAATATAGTGCCTTTACGTATAAAGTTCCGTAAAACGGCATTAACTAATCCAGGTGCACCTCGTTTATTACTTAAGAGGCGAGCAGTAGAAACAGCATGATTGACAATCGCATAGGAAGGCGCTTTGCTGTATTGCAACTGATATAAACTTACCAATAACAAGTAGCGCAATTTAAGATCTTGTAACGTTTTATCTAACAATAAGCTGAGTAATGCATCAAGCTGCCCGTAATAACGCAGCACTCCATAGGTCAGATCCTGAATTGCACCTCGTTGTTGATGAGAAAGCAACGGACTCGACCGCCATATCTCCTGTAAAACCACCGTTAAATTTGCACCTGCCAAAACACGCCCTATGGCAGCTACAGCAAGGTGTTGGGCTTTATTCATTTACCTGATTAACAGTCATTGCTGTAGAAAAAAGCTGACCTGGCTGCAAGGAATATCCCGCCAGAAATTCTGCAATAGGCATTTTTTTCCCCCCCGATTTTTGTACAATTTCTAAAATCAGGGCATCTCTCCCACAACTCACGACAAGGCCTTCGCTCCCAGCCGCGATAATTTCTCCTGCTTTGCCAGAATCATTTTTCGCAATCCTCGCTTGCCATATTTTTAATATATTACCCTGAAGATACGTATAAGCTCCCGGATAAGGATTCAATGCTCGAATACCCCGATCAATTTGGCTCGCATCCAATCGCCAATCAATTTCTGCTTCTTTTTTTTGGATTTTCGATGCATAGCATGCCTGTGTTTCATCTTGGAGAGTTGCGGTCAGCTTACCAAGCTGCAATAATTCTAACGCCTCTACAATACTCCGCGCACCCAAGTCAGCGAGTTTGTCTTGAAGAGTTTGCGCTGTTTCATGAGGATCAATAGGGATATCACGTTGCAATAATATGGATCCAGTATCAAGCCCCTCGTCCATTTGCATGATAGTAATACCAGTTTTCTGGTCGCCCGCCAATATGGCTCGTTGAATGGGTGCTGCGCCTCGCCAACGAGGTAATAGTGATGCATGGATATTCAAGCAACCATAATACGGAATTTTTAGCACTTCTTTCGGTAGAATTGATCCATACGCTGCCACTATCATTAGCTCCGCCTCAAATGCTCTTAGTTGCGCATGGACAGCTTCTGATTTTAATGTAAGCGGTTGCAGCAAGGGAATACCATGTGCTTGCGCAACTTTTTTTACATCACTCACCTGAATTTTCATTCCACGCCCTGCTGGGCGGTCTGGCTGGGTCAACACCAACACTACTTGATATCCACCATTTAGCAAATAAGCCAATGCATGGGCTGCAAAAACTGGTGTACCCGCAAAAATAATTCTCATGAAAAACTTTGGATCAATACACTCTTTTCTTGTAAAGAAAAGAACTTAGACAAAATAAGGGAGGTTAGGGCTTGGTATCACGCTGCCGTTTTTTTAATTTTGATCGAATTCGTGATTGCTTGAGTTGTGACAAATACTCAATAAATACTCTACCCATCAAATGATCCATCTCATGCTGAATACACACTGCAAATAACCCCCTAGCATCCAATTCAAACAGATTACCCTCCAGACCCATTGCTCTGATCGTAATATTTTCAGCCCGTTTTATTCTTTCGAAAATTCCTGGTACCGACAAACATCCTTCCTGGCAATCGGATTCTCCACTGCTTGCAATGATTTCCGGATTAATGAATACATGAAGCTGATCACGAGTATCAGAAACATCAATAATAATCAGCCGTTGATGGACATCCACCTGAGTTGCCGCCAACCCAATTCCTGATACAGCATACATGGTTTCCGCCATATCTTGAACCAGCATACGAATTTCATCAGTAATTACTGATATAGAGGCAGCAACCTTATGTAACCGTTCATCAGGATATTCTAATATTTTCAGAATTGCCATAGCAAACTAGCGTAATTCGGTTTAACAGATTGTGCTGCTAAATCGTAAGCTCTGAAAGTTAAAAGCTTAAAAAATTGCATCTAAAAAATCTCACAATATATTAAAAATTAAATCTATGCGCATATTGATTATTATATCCGCGATTTTGTTTATAAACGTATTTTCTGGTGTAATCGTAAAGGCAGGAGAAATTGAACTACAAGATAATGCACCCTATCGCTATATCGTTGTTCATGGTGATACGCTTTGGAGTATTGCTTCTCGCTTCCTGAAAGATCCCTGGCGATGGCCAGAAATCTGGAATCAGAACCGGAAACAGGTGAAAAATCCATATACAATTTACCCTGGTGATATTATCGTACTCGAAAAAACAGCTCAAGGAAGTCAATTAAAACTTTCTAGTGAAAAGGTAGCTATAAAGCTATCTCCTAAAATACGGATAGAAAAATTAGGAGCACATGGTATTCCAAATATTCCCGTCAATAAAATTAAACCATTCCTGATTCAACCATTGGTTATTGAAAAGAATGCTCTTGATAAAGCGCCCCTTATATTGGGCACAAGTGACAATCGGGTCATATTAAGCACGGGTGACACTATCTATGTGCATGGCTTACCCGATAACGAAGGCTCTTCATGGAAAATTTTTCGTACCGGCAAGGCATTGATGGACCCGGATAACAATAACCGTATTCTTGGATATGAGGCCATTTATTTGGGTGATGTGGAGGTAAAAAATTATGCTCCGATCAGCACTGTAAAAGTGACGCATTCTGTTCAGGAGATATTAAATGGCGATCGCTTGATTCATTCCTACGCTGATACGCTTGTAGATTATGTGCCTCATGCACCGAATTTTGCCGTCAAGGGGCGTATTATCTCTGTCTATGGTGGTGTAACTGAGATTGGTGAAAATGCTATTATCACGCTTAATAAAGGCGTTCATGATGGATTGGAGGAAGGTCATGTTCTCGCCATTTATCGGAAAAGTGAAGTAAAATCACCTATGAGGGAAATCGTAGCACTACCTGATGAGCGCATTGGTTTAGCACTTGTTTTTCGAGTATTTGATAAAGTATCTTATGCATTAGTCACACAAAGCTCTCAAGCAATGAAAGTATTGGACGTGGTACGAACACCTGATTGAACCTTTTATATAGGGATAAAATTGCTCATATCAAAAGCGAATTGAAATTACCTACAGACTTTCTACATAAAATAACCTTTCCTTTGTCTGCGATCAGCTGCACTCACTCTCTTTTTACATTCACGATAAGCATTATTTTTTTACTATGAAAGTTCCGCCAGATGTTGAATCCTGGCTAAATCTAAGCCTAATCAACGGCTTAAGTGACAAATCCATTCGTAATCTCCTCATTGCTTTTGGAAGCCCCACAGAAATCCTCTCAGCAGATACGTATCAACTTGAACGTTACGTAAAAAAACAAGTTGCCTATAATATTAATCAAGGCGCGGACAAAAGCAAAATTGATGCAGCGCTTAAATGGCTGGAAGATTCTTCTAACTTCATCATTACACTTGCAGATCACGATTATCCTAAGTTATTACTGAATATTGCCGATCCTCCCCCATTACTTTACCTAAAGGGACAGCGTAAGCTTCTCAATGTACCTTCCCTTGCTGTAGTAGGTAGTCGCAATGCGACACCCCAAGGCATAGCCAATGCTATTGCTTTCGCTGAAGCTGCTAGCAATGCGGGATTTTGTATTGTTAGTGGAATGGCGCAAGGTATTGATACTGCTGCACATCAAGGTGGTCTGCGTGGTATCTCTGCAAGCATTGCTGTGGTAGGCACAGGACTCGATATTGTCTACCCCGCAAGGAATCGTGAACTAGCGCATCTGCTGGCAAAAGATGGTGCGCTTATTTCAGAATTTCCACTGGGAATGCCCGCACTAGGCAGAAATTTCCCTCGTCGTAACCGAATTATCAGTGGCATAAGTCTCGGCTGTCTGGTTGTTGAAGCAACTCTACATAGCGGATCCTTGATTACTGCCAAGCAAGCATTAGAACAGGGACGAGATGTGATGGCCATTCCCGGCTCCATACATTCACCTTTATCAAAGGGCTGCCACACATTAATTAAACAAGGTGCAAAATTGATAGAAAATATCCAGGACATCTTAGATGAGCTTAATTGCCAGTCCGGTTTAACCCATGGAAATACTAATGTAACGATTGGTTTTAGCGAATCCCAGGAGAATTCAATATTACTGCCTCACTTAGGCTATGATGCGACTGATATCGATGCTATTTGTATACGAAGCGGCTTGACGGTTGAAGCAGTATCCTCCATGCTATTGGCGCTAGAGCTAGATGGAATCGTTGCAAGCTTACCTGGCGGACGTTATCAAAGGATTCGTTAACGCCATTGATAAAATATATACAACAAAAATTAATCGAGTACTTAATTAGTTATCAGATCTTACAAAACGGGACATTGATCATTAATCCTGTAACATTTACTCAAAGTAACTTACTACGATGGTGGGAGCGATTGATAACGGAGAGCATGAGTTTATTCTTTTTCTTGAATAAGCAGGTATGCTCAACCCGCTACAACGAGAATTATTAATTGATCGTGATCTCAAAATGAATGGAAATAATTTCAGCTTAGAAAAAATTAAGCTCGTGGTTTTGCTTGATCTGTGGATACAAAATCAATTAACTGATCTTGACATTCTGGAAAAACTACTCATAGCAAGCAACTCGCGGTATCAGCATTAATTGTTGGAAATCAACCAACTCTAAATTCAATTTTAAATGAGTACGTGATTTGTCTGGCAATATATGCTCTTAAAATGAAGTGTATTGGCTGCACAAAACATGCCTTTAATTTCCTTCAATAATCTGGACGCCCCAATCTAGTGTTTAATTACAAAAATAGGGTATATTACTATTTAAACTAACTATTTGTTTTATATAAATATATTATTCTTAAAGCCTGTATTGAATTAATACAGTTAAACACTAGCAATTGACAAAAAATATAACCATTTAGTCAAAATTCCATGAGCAAAAAACTGATCATTGCCGAAAAACCTTCCGTAGCAGCAGATATTGCCCGTGCATTGGGTAATTTCACTAAGGAAACTGATTATTTTGAAAATGATGAATACGTTTTATCATCTGCAATAGGCCATTTACTGGAACTGGCTGTACCAGAAAGTTATGAAGTTAAGCGTGGCAAATGGAGCTTTGATCATTTACCAGTTATTCCCCCCTATTTCGATCTCAATCCTATCGAAAAAACAGCCACACGTCTGAAATTGCTGATAAAACTCATCAAACGAAAAGATATAGATACGTTAATCAATGCTTGTGATGCTGGGCGAGAAGGAGAGTTAATTTTTCGTTATATCATACGTCATGCGGGAATAAAAAAATCCATTAAACGCTTATGGTTACAATCCATGACACCTTCAGCTATTCGAGAAGCTTTCTCAAAACTACTTGATGATAGTGAAGTACAGCCTCTGGCTGAAGCCGCCACTAGCCGTTCCGAATCAGACTGGCTAGTTGGAATCAATGGCACGCGTGCAATGACTGCATTTAATTCTCAAGAAGGCGGCTTTCATAAAACAACTGTTGGACGTGTTCAGACCCCAACGTTAGCCATACTCGTCGAGCGGGAAGAGGCCATCAAAAAATTTATACCTAAAGATTACTGGGAAATACACGCCACTTTTTCTACTGATAATGATCACTACAAAGGAAAATGGTTTGACGAAAAATTTTCAAAAGATAAGGAGAATAGCGAAGCCAGAGCAGAACGCATATGGGACCAACACAAAGCAGAAACTATCAAGATCAAATGTCAAGGTAAACCAGGTATAGTAAGTGAAGAAAGTAAGCCCGCCAAAGAAACCTGCCCCTTACTATATGATCTCACGAGTTTACAGCGAGATGCCAATAGCCGCTTCGGTTTTTCTGCTAAAACAACTTTAGGACTTGCTCAAACGCTTTACGAAAAACATAAGGTATTAACTTATCCACGTACCGATTCGCGCGCACTCCCGGAAGATTATATTGCCACGGTTAAAGATACACTTCGCTCACTAGAGAAAACTCAATATGGTGTATTTGCCAGGCAAGTTCTGGATTCGGATTGGGTAAAATTAAATAAGCGTATTTTTAATAACACGAAAATTTCCGATCACTTTGCCATTATCCCCACTTCGCTCGAACCCAAAAAGCTAAATGAGATTGAAACAAAGCTTTACGATCTGGTAACCAAACGTTTTCTTGCAATCTTCTATCCTGCCGCAGAGTTTCTTGTGACAACTCGTATCACGCGAGTTGAAGGCGAGCCATTTAAAACAGAAGGGAGGATCATGATCAACGCGGGATGGCAAGCCGTATATGGAAAATCATTAATGAGCGATAATAATAGTGATAGCATAGTTTTGCCTGCAGTCAACGCTGACAAACCAGTAATTACAGAGGAAATCAAGGTCATCCTCAATCAAACTCGCCCTCCAGCTAGATTCAATGAATCAACTCTCTTATCTGCCATGGAAGGAGCAGGAAAGCTGGTGGAAGATGAAGAATTACGTGCTGCGATGAGTGACAAAGGACTTGGCACGCCAGCAACGCGCGCAGCCATTATTGAAGGCCTCGTATCTGAAAATTACTTGCAACGCATTGGACGAGAATTACACCCTACTGCCAAGGCATTTTCGCTCATTACATTATTGCGTGGACTAAAAATACCGGAACTGATCTCTCCAGAATTAACAGGTGATTGGGAGTTCAAATTACGCCAGATCGAACAAGGCAAGTTAAAGCGTGAAATGTTCATGACTGAAATTGCTGAAATGACGAAGCATATCGTCGAGCAAGCAAAAAATCATCGAGGAAAAACAATCAGTGGGGATTTTGCGATACTTAAGGTGCCCTGCCTTAAATGTGGCGGTGTTATCCATGAAACATACAAGAAATTTCAATGCCAACAATGTGATTTCGCTCTATGGAAAATTCTGGCCGGACGGCAATTTGAAGTAGAGGAGATGGAAACTCTTATTTCGCAGGGTGAAGTTGGGCCATTGCAAGGGTTTCGCAGTAAAATGGGACGGTTATTCAACGCCAATATCAAGCTTACCGACACGTTTGAAATGAAATTTGAGTTTGGTGGTAATGATACAGAAGAAACTGACACAATCGATTTCTCCAATCAGCAATCTCTTGGCAGGTGCCCTAAATGCAACAATCCAGTCTATGAATATGGGTTGTATTATGTTTGTGAAAAAGCAGTGGGTGCCACTCACACATGTGATTTTAAAACTGGAAAAATTATTCTCAGCCGATCCATTGAACACGAGCAAATCACTAAATTGCTACAGACTGGTAAAACTGATCTGCTAACCAAGTTTATCTCTAAAAAAGGACGACCATTTTCAGCTTATTTGGTTATCGGAAAAGAAGGTAAAATAGAATTCGAATTTGAGCAAAAGACCCCAAAAGGAAAAACAGCAAATTCAGATGCATCAAAAACATCACGACCTTCAAGTAAGAAAAAAGAAGCATAGAAAATTAACCCAGATTTTCCATTAGAAATCTAATTATTTGATTCTCAAGAATATGCCGAAAAAGGGATATTAGTGTGATTTGTTGATTCTATTAAAATTCTTATCCAATAATGGAAAATTTTGGATTAATCATACTGCCATAAGAATGCTATTCCATTTCTATTTCATAATCATAAGTGAAATAATAGAGGTGATTTATAAAAGGAAGGTTCTAGACTAGCAAAGATTAATAATATCTAATGAGTTGCCATAGTTCATTAGCAAGTTCATCAGGTTGTTTCTTCCAGCGCCATCCCGATTCTTTTAAGTGCAGCTCAAAGTTAACTGACACACCGTTAAACTTTGCAAGCCGCCGCTTGGTAAAGCTCCAAAAAGATTCGATACCGTTAATATGGTAATACCCATCCCGCACAAATTCATTGTCACCATGCGGCACGTGAAAATGTTTGGAATATCCCGCATCCACCAAACCATTATAACCACGCCAGCCATCACTATAGATGACACTTTCAATGGACACTTTACCCAATATTACCGCTTGTAAAGTCAATCGTTTACAGTCCGGTACTATTTCAGTGTATACCCTGCCATCTCGCTCAAACACTCCAAACACAGGTTGTTTTATTGTGCCGCAGCCGCGTTTGAGTTTGCCATGATATCCACGATGCCGTTTCGCACCAAAATAGCTTTCATCAACTTCCACTCCACCTAATAACTTGTCTTTAAGGGCAGTCTGATGGCGATATATTACTTGCCTGAGAATGCCATACCATCGATTAATCGTGTTACGATTTTTACCTAACAGCAGAGCCGCTTTACTGGCTGGTATCTCAATACTAAAATATTGAATGATTTTTTTAATGGAACAATCACTTAATTTACTGTTTCTTAACATCTTACTAGACTAACAGATTGTTTCTGCTAGTCTAGAGCCAAAGGAAATGTTGTGATGGCACGTATAGCGAGTGGTAAAGAGTTATTGGAACAAGCAAAGGATTCACTGGTTAATTCAAGAACAATAGAAGAATTGCAACAGGCGCAGGCTGTCATGCCGTCTTTGGAGTTTAGCTTATCAATGAAGCAGACAGTTGCAGTCGGTAGGTGTCAACGTACTTTTCGCCTGAGCACACTATTTAAGTGTGCTAGCTCAGATCAGATCGTACAGTTACCGAATTGATAGGAGTATCTGCCAGGTTAGATTTGGTTCAGATTTTTGCTGTTCCAAATAGTTTTCTCACTGAATAAAGCCTCCATAGGCGTTTTTCCATTGCAGATTTTACCCTGATGGTTTTTTTCATTATTGTAATAATCAATCCAGCTGTCCAGGTCTTTTTGTATGGATTCCAAATCGTGGTACAGCTTTTTGCGGAAGGTCACCTGATAAAATTCCTGTAAAATAGTTTTGTGAAAGCGTTCACAGATGCCATTGGTTTGCGGTGACATTGTTTTTGTTCTGGTATGGTCAATGTCATTGATTGCCAGATATAGCTGGTAATCATGGTGCTCAACCCGACCGCAATACTCTGTACTCTATCCGCCAGTATACGTAACATTGGCAAGCCATATGCCGCATAGCATGGCAAAACTTTGTCATTTAGGATATCAGCTGAGGTAATCGGCGTTTTGGTAGTGTAAAGCTTACAATGCGCTACCTTGGAATAAGAATAAGTATCGATGAAGGTTTGCTGGTAAATACGTCCAACACCTTTCAGATTCCCCACATAGAATATATCTTGTGCTCCAAGATAACCAGGATGCATGGTTTCGATTTCACCACTGGCGATATCATCTTATTTCTTCTTCTCCAACGCCACAACTTGAGCATCACTCAAGATGATACCTTCATTGGAAATCCTGGCTTCTAATGCAGCGAGGACCGATCCATCCCTACTACTTTGGTACCTTGATACCGTTTAGGGTAGTGGGCGCCCATTCCATTACTACAGGGAGTAAATTGAAATTTGACGAATACCTTATGAAAAGGTATATTAACTATCTTTCCGGGGTGTAGCGTAGTCTGGTAGCGCGCCTGGTTTGGGACCAGGATGTCGGGAGTTCAAATCTCTCCACCCCGACCAATTTACGTGTCGCTGATACGGGCCAGAGCCCGGTTTGAGTCGTAGTGCCCGTAGCTCAACCGGATAGAGCACCAGCCTTCTAAGCTGGGGGTTACAGGTTCGATTCCTGTCGGGCACGCCAAGATTGCACTTTGAATTGCAAAAAATCTTTTCTAAAGGTAATTAAAATACCGGTTTTATAGTGGATGGTGGCTGTAGCTCAGTGGTAGAGTCCCGGATTGTGATTCCGGTTGTCGTGGGTTCGAACCCCATCAGCCACCCCAGTAAAATCAGTAAATTACCTAACAAAAAATCAGCTAATCAGCTTGTTCCATTCCTGATAGGACATTTTTGGGACACTCAGACAGAAATCTTTTGAATATTCCCTTCATCAAGTGAAGTGGTACCACAAAACTGTACAGCTTGTTAAGCTCTGACAAAACTAAAAAGAAGTTTAACAAAGATGAGTAAAAAGCGCGCGCAATATTCGAGCGAATTTAACCCAGATTTTCCATTAGCAAGCCGTTAAAAATACCTATTAACTCCGTTAGAATTCTAAAAAACTACACTAGTTTAAATTATGCGTGTCCTTGAATCTTCTCAACAGCAACTTCTCAGCTACATCAACTTAGAAAAACGAATTCCTGCCAATCATACTTAATGGCGGACACAAGCTGCCTCCAACTCATGCAGTAATAGCTAGCCACTACGAAAAGAAAGATACAAGGTTATGCGATGAATGAAAGGATGACAACGGATCTGGTTATACAAGCTTTGTTTCGCGCAACTGATAGAAAACTGCCAAAAAAGGGATTAGTTCTTCACTCAGATCGCGGCAGCCAATCGTGCACATGATTATCAGGAAATATTGAAGCAATTCGGCATGATCTCTTCCGCATGATCTCTTCCATGAGCGGCAAGACGATTGCTGGGATACTCAGTTTAATATGTCATGGAATGCCTGACTTGATCTGACCCGTGCTGGGATTGGCGAGGCGCCTTTGCGTTGACCTGTCGATCTGGCCCAAGCATTTCCCGAGCGTTGCTAGGCCCAATACTCGTGACCTAATAGGAGCCTTGAATTGCACCGTGAGTGACGCTCCTATGGAAAGCTTCTGGGGAACCCTCAAAAACGAATTGGTACATCATCAAAAATTCAAAACACGACTACAAGCAGAACAGGAGGAGATTACCGAATATATCGAGATCTTTTATAACCGGCAGCACAAACAGGAGAAATTGGACTACCTATCGCCAGCAGAATTTACGTAGCGATACTATGCCAATCTACTCGCTGCTTAATTATATGAACTCCATATTTGACAACACATATCATATTATCGCCAACCGGAAGAGTCAGCTGACGCAGCATGCTTCAAACTAAAAAGTCTCTGGAAAAACTGGGCCGATTCAATATCCATCAGAACCCGACTCCTCATCATGATGAAATCTTTTTCCAAAATAGCTTCGTCATAGTAAGGAATCCAGGTTTTTTTGCTGCTTTTATTACGCAAAACCCACGTTATATAAATAAAACATTTTACAAAAGTCTCAGATCGTGAAGATTCAGGTAGAATTACACGGTTAGGTTCGTGTAGCTGGCCAACGCCAAATAATTGAGAAATCTGGTATATCTAATATAGATACATCAAGCCATAGTGAATATTTTATAGAGGAAGATTTTAGATGAATTTTAAATATAGTGTCATTTGTATTATTGGCCTTAGCATCGCTCTGATCGGTTGCGACGAAGTTCCTAAAGCTGATGCAGTAAATTGTTCGGGGAGAGGAATGGAGAAAGCACTTACAGCTTTTAAAAACAACGAAGCTGAACGGCAAGCATTTATCGATAAATGCAATGCATTGAACAAGGAAAATTAAATATACCATCAGAAATTCAAATTCAATTTGAGGAATAGTTTCTAGGGTCTGTTGACATTTCACATAGGTAGCCAGAGATATCCACACGGAATGGCTACCATACTTTCGTAATTTCTCTTCAGTTTGTCATATCGTGAAGTGGTACTACAAAACTGTACAGGTTGTTAGGCTCTGACAAAATTAAAAAGGAGCTTAATGAAAATGAGTAAAAAGCGTACACAATATTCAAGTGAATTTAAAGCAAAACTAGCGCTAGCAGTGATATCTCACCATTTTAGTTGTTTATTTGGCTAACGTTGGGAAGTTGTGCAGGAGTCTTTTTTGTAAATATCAGCGAAAATCTCGGTTCATTTTGTGTAGAAATGAATAGCAGAACAGACCGATGAACAATGGGGAATTTTATATCAACTCTCACTACTTCAAGAGTGAGTTTATGTCGGAGGCATTGAAACATGCCGTCGTTTTTTGAATGCAGTATTGTGGATTTTAATTTTATGTAATGGCGCACAATGACATATGTTGCCATACGGTCATTGGGCAGATGGAATTCAGTTTTTTAAACGCTTTTCCCGCTGATGCAAGCATCAAGTCAGGAAGTTTCTGCATACTGGTTGTAGTCAATATCCGGACATACAACAAGTTTTGATCGATAGTACGATTATCCTTGCACATACCTGTGCTGCCGGAGCAGCAAACAGTTCAGCGCAGGCAGAAGCCCCGGGATGCTCGAGAGAGGCGGCTTCACTACTAAAATTCACGCTATGACAGATGTACTAGAACCAGCTGGATTTTATCCTGACTGGCAGACAAGCCAGCGATTATCGGGAAAGCCGAGAATTTGTTGATTCTGACGACAGAAGGCGCGTCCTCCTTGGTAGATGATAAAGGTTATGATAGCCATGCCTTTATTCAAACACTCACAGAAAAAGGCATTGAACCTGTCATTCCACCTCGCAGCAATCGAATCAATGCAAGAGATTGCGCGATTGGTTCGTTTATAAAGAGCATCATTTGATTGAGTGTTTTTTCAATAAAATTAAACACTACAGAGGAATATCCTCACGCTATGAAAAAATAGCCAGAAACCTACATGAGGTTTATACAGTCCGTATCGGCATTGATTTGGCTTCACTAAAATATCAACAAAATCTAGTCATATAGGGGAAAATTATCAATGCTAACGATGCACACAGCTGTTAAGCTGAAGCATTAAGGGTTTGATTGATGAATGACAATCTATGGCAATAATCAAATGTATTTAAGTATTATTGATAATGCACGGTAAATAGCATGGTAGAAATATTTGTTACATTATATTTATTATCAAATGCTTATATTAATATTTGGCGGAGAGGGTGGGATTCGAACCCACGTGCCAGGTTACCCCAACCATCTGATTTCGAGTCAGCGCCGTTATGGCCACTTCGGTACCTCTCCATTTATGTGTTCAAATAAATATACGAATATACATAGTTTACCAGTTTTAATTATAACAAAAAGTGCAGATCTTACTTATTCAACTCATTTTAAACACCTCCTAGCATGATCGAACATAGCCTTTACATCTAAAATTAGATGGCAACAGTAACCATATTTCTTATTTTCTGTATTGCCTTGGCTTCAATCTGCCGAACTCGCTCAGCTGACACACCCAGTTCCTCAGCCAATTCATGAAGTGTTGCGCCATCTTTTTCTCTTAGCCAGCGAGCCTCAATAATACGGCGGCTACGATCATCAAGATTTAAAAGTGACTCTTTAAGTCTTTCATGACATAAACGAGAAATCTGTTCATTCTCAAATATCCGTGATGGATCCATTCCATCAGTTAAATAACTAATCGGACTACAGCTTTCATCATCTTCATCAGTTAATGGTTCCAACGAGATATCGCGACCACTAAAACGAGTTTCCATTTCTACTACCTCTTCAGACTTGACTCCCAATTGCTTCGCTATAGCAGCCACCTCTCCTTGATTCATGGTATCCAAACTTTGTTTCATGCTTCGCAAGTTAAAAAATAACTTACGTTGTTGTTTGGTTGTTGCGATCTTCACTAATCTCCAATTTCGTATGATGAATTCATGAATTTCTGCTTTAATCCAATGAATGGCGAATGACACAAGACGCACACCACGTTCTGGATCAAACCGCTTCACTGCTTTCATTAGTCCGATGTTACCTTCCTGTATTAAATCAGCATGAGATAACCCATAACCTAAATATCCACGAGCTATTGCAATTACTACTCTTAAATGTGATAACACCAATTGATGAGCAGCTTTTATATCACCTTCATCCTTCAGGCATTTCGCTAAACGAATTTCTTCTTCTTGGGATAATATAGGAAAGCGATTAACAGTCTGAATATATCCTTCAATACTTCCCCCTACTATTGTTGGTAACACTAAATTAGTTGTCATACCTCGTCCTTTTGACTTTAAATTTTTTATCAATTTTATTTTTATTTTAGCACTCATGCAATGAGAGTGCTAAAACTTCCTGAAGTTTCCAAATTCGATAAAACCTTTGAAATGGAATTCTATTGAAGACTCTCTGGAAATAGAGCAAATGCTTCTTAAACTTAAATTCCTATAAGGACTTCCCCGTAATTGCCGGATAGATTTTACTTCTGATAAAACATATTCTTGATAATTCCATAGCCATGCCCAGCAAATAAGCATGAGTTGCACTCTACTACCTTTGTTTAAATTTTGTTGTGTTCTCTGATTGCATTTTCACTTATGCTGCCTTTAGCAGATCGTTGAAAAACCTATTAGCTACGTTAGAATTCTAAAAAAACTACACTATTTTAAATAGTGCATGGCCTTGAACCCTCTCAACAGCAACTTTTCAGCTATATCAACTTAGAAGAACAAATTCCTGTTAATCATTCATTAAGGCCACTGAAGGTATTGGTAGATGGCATACTCAAAGGGATGGATCGGCAGCTTGATGCTATTTACTCGAAAGAAGGCCGCCCCACGATACCGCCGGAACAGTTGCTGAGAGCTTCGCTACTCCAAGTGCTGTTTACGATCCGCTCTGAGCTCAGCTGGTTGAGCACATTGAATACAACCTGCTGTACCGGTGGTTTGTTGGCTGGATATAGACGAGGCGGTATGGGATCACAGCACTTTTACGCAGAACCGCGATCGTCTGCTGGACAACCGGATGGCAGGTCATTTTTTTGCGGGAGTCAAGGAATGGCATCGTGGCCAGAACTGGACCGTAACGAGCACTTCAGCATTGACGGCACCTGACATCACGCGAGCGCTTCATTCCCGGTTCAACTTCACCGCTGCATAATGGTTGAGGCGCTTGCTCCATTCCTGCTGGCATTACAAAATAATGCATCCCTCCTCGCTCATCAAGACAAAACCACTTGTCAGTTGCACCTTATCACTCCCCTAAATAATGGAATTAATGAATTAATCCAGGAATCTCCAACAAATCGTCCCTTAAGCAATTTATCCAGAGAAATATAATCCTGTGCATCACCAATATGCTCTATACATTTTTCCTAAAAAAGTTATCGGCATATTGATGGCACACTTCCAAGCGTTTAATAAACAACTCTCAGGGGACAACCTTAATGGCCAATACTAAACTCAGTCTCACGGCACATGCTGAGCACACGCCAGAAATAACGATAATTTCATCCAGCAAGATTGCCTTAGAAACAACTCAAGCACTGGCAAGCAAGCTTCCTGAGAATGGCTTCTCTCCGGCTGTTTCTCCCCTACCCTCTAAAAATGACAACTTGTCTCTTTCAGCCGAACGTAAAGAAATTGTCTTTATCGATCAAGGCGTAGAAGATTACCCATCGCTGATTGCCGGCACCAAGGCTGGCATAGAAATCCATGTGATCGATAGCAGGCAGGACGGTGTCCTACAGATAACCGATATACTAAAACAGCAATCCGCTATCAGCGCTGTGCACATCGTCTCGCATGGCAATGTAGGTTATCTGGCGTTGGGTGATAGCGTGCTCTCCACCGAAACACTGGCTCATTATCAGGACGCCCTGTTCTCCTGGCGGCGGGCGCTTAATGATAATGCTGATATTTTGGTTTATGGTTGTGAAGTGGGCAAAGGCGCTGTCGGTTATAGCTTTATTGAAAAACTGGCAGAGATCACGTCAGCCAATATCGCGGCTTCCCGTAATCTGACCGGTCACCTGAATAAAAATGCTGGTTGGAATCTGGATATCAGGATTGGCCATATTCGATCCTCCATCCCATTCAGTGACAAGATAATTTCAGCCTATCAAGGTACTCTGGCAACTGAAGTTGAAGATTTCAATACCGATCCCTCGGTCAACTTTACTCCATCATTTACGCTGAATGGATTCACCTATACCTTCACTGCTGATGGAGATGGTGGTGACTTTAAATGGGAAAGCAACTTAGGAGTCAGCAGCTCTGGCGCCATTAAACCAGACAGTGGCGCTGGAGTAATCCCTGATAATACCGGAACTACAGAACGTTATACCATTGCCAAATCAGATGGAACCGCTTTTGTATTTAACAGTATCCAGCTGTGGTCAGGAAATCAAAGCGTAACAGTTACTGGAAAATTGAATGGCAGTAATGTTGGAACAACAGTCTTAGCTGCAAATAACTCTACGTTCCAAAACGCTTCATTTGGAAGCGCTACTGTTGTAGATATCATTGAGGTTACTTCAGTAAATTTTGACATCTCCACGTCGGACATGCTAGACAATTTCTCCTATGACCTAACTGTCCCCACTTCCAATCCGCTCATTAGCAGCACCACTTATAATGCCAGCACAGGCGTATTAATCGTGACGGGTTCTGACATTCAGGCGAACAGTGGCGGAGCCGACATCGATGTATCCAAATTGACCTTTACTGGCGAGGGCGGCGCAACTCATACCCTGACCAATTCAGCGGATGTCGAGCGTGACTCGGTAACACAATTTACTATCACCTTAAGCGCGACCGACAAGGCAGCCATCAATCAGATCATCAACAAGAACGGCACCTTATCAACCAGCGGCACCACCTACAATCTCGCTGCCGCAGATGACTGGAATACCAATGTGACAGATGGTGATACCGCTGACACCACCGGTAACGGCATCACCGTCAGCAACGTCGCCGTCCCCACTATCACTTCAGCCACCTATG
>CAZKPL010000007.1:30759-40175 GCA_964554625.1 uncultured Nitrosomonas sp.
CTAATTGACGGTGTAACCGTCACTACAACAACCCAGCTCGATGGTGCTGTATTGCTGACCACGCCAGTTGTTGGCATCACTCGGCAAGATGATCCAACCACTTTGTTCAGGGATCATGCTGACATTCCTGTCATTACCAATTCACAAGATGATCCTATCCTGATTGTCAGCATTCCGGTTGGCGTGGGTTTAAGCGTGGCAGGTCAGCCGCAGGCACTGAATAAGCAAGACACCGCCAGCGACTTGATTCAGCGTATAGAGCAAAAGACCGCAGCAGGCAGCGAGCCGCGCCAGACAATGACAAGCCATGGCCAGAATTTTCTTGACTCATTGGCTCCGGGTGAATCTACCAACATCCATACGCTTGAACTCTTTGTCAGCGATCATCAGAAACCTGATCTGCCCATTATTATCACGGGACCAGATGCACCCGCTGAAAGCAAGCAGATATTAATTATTGATGCCAGCAATCTGCCTGCTGACACTGTATTGGATATGAATAACGTTGCATTTGCGGTCATTATCGGATCGGTTCGTGTAGTGGGCGGTAATGGTAAGAATTTCGTAACGGCTGATGCTCAAGACCAGGTTGTGATATTGGGTGCAGACGATGACACTCTGTTTGGCGGTGGGGGTAATGATACTGTGGGCAGCTTGGGCGGTGATGATCAGATCTCGGGCGATGCAGGCAATGATATTATCTATGGCGGGAGCGGGAACGATATTTTAAAAGGAGGCAGTGGAGACGACCGGTTAAATGGCGGTCTGGGTTTTGACAGCGCCATTCAGGCAGGGCAATTGACAGATTTTCAGGTTGGAATTCACGGCCATGAAGTGATTCTGACTCACCATGATGGCGCAGTCGACACCCTAACGGATGTCGAGCTGGTCAGCTTTGCCAGTGGCCCCAGTCTGGCTATTGCGCATTCTACTACTGAGGCTGCCGCACATCATCTGGTTAAAACCTGGCTGGGGCGTGATCTGACGGCGGCTGAGGGGAATGCCGTACAAAGTTGGCGCGATGCTGATGTCGACGATATTGTAACCGCTTTTCTTAATCTTCCTGAGGCGATGGGGCTGCATGATAAAACATCCAGTGAGCTGCTGGCTGGTCTGGAAAATAACCCGAACATCCTGCAGCTTGACGTGACACGTGAATTTACTGGCACTACTGCCAATAACGATCAAGGCTATCTCCCCTTAGGATTAGCCTTGAATGCGAACGGCGGCATGGGCCATGATGTGCTATGCATGCCAGGAAGCCGTCATGATGTTCACCTCGAGTTTGTCGGCGATACTTTAGAGCTGACCCGTCTCAGCGATGGTGCAATGCTTGGCCTTAAAAATGCCGAGGCGATTGCTTTTGACAACGGTGAGACGGTTGTATTCGCTCACAATTCGACAGAAGCTATTTTAGCGCGCTTATTCCATAGCTTCTTTAATCGGGATGCCACCGCCGCAGAGTGGCAATTAGGACGGGAAGCACTTGCGGCCCAAGTGAGTCCCGATATTATCCTTGACTGGTTCCAGCAAAAAGCCGGTCTAGGTGACCTGTCGAATACCGACTATCTCCAGACTATCTTTACCCAAACGCTGGGGCGCCAGGCAACAGAAACTGAATTAAACGAACAGTTGCTCCGGCTGGAAAAGGGACAAATTAATCGCGAATGGCTGGCAGTTGAAATTGCCGGGAGCACTGAGGCGATCAATCTGGTGGGCAATGTGATGCTGCATGAAGGATGGATTTGAATCCAATGGGCCATGGAACAGTTGAAGTATGAATATCACGATCGATAAGGTTTTACTGTTACATGAGCATTCATCTTGATAAATACGACAGGTTATCCCTGTTATTATCGTTTTTCCAAACCGGGCTCTGAAGGCACAATAGCTACATGCTGTATGAACAGTCCGGAAATAGACCTTGCGGACAACTCTATACTTTTTCTATGTTATCAAATCAAAAAAGGAGTAATTCGTGACCCATCGTTTACGTCGTTCTGCTTTATCTCTTACTCTCAGCGTTGTGCTATCTTCCGGTGCTCTAGTCAGCAATCCGGTACAAGCATGCAGTTACGAGCCTATGCTTGGCAGCTTGTGCGTTTTTGCCGGAAATTTTGCGCCGCGTGGCTGGGCATTAGCAAATGGCCAAATAATGTCTATTTCCCAGAATACCGCCTTGTTTTCGATACTGGGTACGACCTACGGAGGCGATGGCAAAACGACTTTTGCGCTGCCTGACACAAGGGGACGCTCCGTGATAGGTGCAGGGACCAGCCCAGGATTATCAAATTATCAGCTCGGCGAAATGGGTGGCGCTGAAACCATTACCCTGACTCAGGCGCAACTTCCCGTCATCACGCCTACCGCTACTGTTCATGCCCAAAGCAGCGCTGGCAACAGCGATAATCCCGTTAATGGTGTCTGGGCAACGTTGGGTCGCCAGAATACTTATTCAAATGCGGCTCCTAACGTCACGATGAGCCCCAATGCGGTAACCATCAATTCGTTTGGTGGTGGGGAACCTCATGAAAACCGCTCCCCCTATATTGCCATGAACTGGATTATTGCACTACAAGGTATCTTCCCTTCCCGTGATTAAAGACTGACTCCATCCATAACTTTAAATGGGCTGCTGAGTGATTATACTCAGTGGCCTTTTTAATAGAATTTCGTTTCAATTGAAAATGCAGCTTATGGCAAGCAAATATAAAACGAGTGACTGGATAATTGGCCTGACGATTGGAATACTATGGATACCTGCGTTATTTGCTCAGCAGCCCAAAACCCCAGATGAATTAGCCGTTGCACAGCAATGGCTGGCAGAAGGTAACTATCCGCAAGCATTCGAAGTATTTCACTCCCATGCACAGGAAAAACAGAATCATCTGGCGCAATTTACTTTAGCGCTTTTTTACCAGCAAGGCTGGGGCATAGAAAAAGACGAGGCACTTGCCTGCCAGTGGCACGGGAAAGCGGCAAAAGGAGGGATACCGGCAGCCAGTCACTTTTTTGCCCAATGTCTGCAAAAGGGCACTCATCAACCGGTCGATTATAAAGCCGCCATTCATTGGTATCAGCAAGCGGCTGATCTGGGACATACCTTTTCCTTTTGCGCCATTGGTGAACTGGCCATGCAGGGAAAAGGCATGGAAAAAGATCCACAGAAAGCCTTGGAATATTGCGAGCGTGCCGCCGCTGCAGGTTCCGTGCCTGCTCAATTACAGATGGGACAATTTTATCTGGATGGCGATCAATCAATACGTGATCCCCAAAAAGCGGCCATCTGGTTTAGCTACGCAGCCGGAAAAGGTTCTTTGCAAGCAAGTCATTATCTTGGCGTAATCAACCGTGATTTTCTCCGTGATACCGATCGCGCTTTATACTGGTTTGAAACAGCCGCCAGTCAAGGCTATATCCCCGCTTACTACCCGACTGCCAAATTATACTTTACTGCGCCTGTGTCAAATGGAACAGGCATGCCTGAAGCAGCAAACCTGGCTAAATCTTATTTATGGCTATCCGCCACCCAACGACAGTCACACCATGAAAATGAACTGCAAGCAGCGGCGAACATGCTTGAAAAGGTACTGCAAATAATGCCTGCCAGCTGGCGAGCGGATCTTGACCAGAAAGTCACTCAACACCTGCAAAAATATCAGTAGCCATAAAATGGCAAAATACAGCGATACCCTGGCTCATGAAACGTTACACCATAAATAACCTATGCCGGCCCATAAAACATGCCCTCTGACGGAATATCCTAATTTCTTTTTTGTAGTAGATTGATTATTATTTACAACCATCGAGTATGTATTTGAATCCTGCTGCAAAGCTGGCGACAATGTAAGAAAAACAGATAATACGAGCAGTCAAACACGCAAAAAATACTACGATCGCACTCATTCCCTAACAAAACACTTATAACCAGGTAAATCACACTATATCGCTTACAAGCCAACCATCTTAATTTTATAAATGAATGTACTCGCAAAAATCCACCGTAATTCTGCAGTGCATCAGCCAGGCTGGCTTACCCGCTTTAGTGGCAATAATCTTGATCGGTTCTGCTCTGGCGAAAGCAAGCAACCTGCATCAGCAGCATAAGACTGGCTTTCTCGTTCTGACTGCGGATCGCGGTTTTGTCGCAACGAAGAGATCCAGGATACATTTGAGATATTTGCAGAAAATCATAATGCTGCGTTGGTATATGTCACCGATGAACGCACAGAAAAATATCTCAGAATCAGCCTTAATACCCTTCTGAAGAAAGAGGCCAAGCATATCAAAGTGATTCCGCTATTTATTTCTACCGCAAATCCCCGCTACCAACTGGCGCGCGAGTTGTTGTCACGTGAGCAATTGGTTGTGCCTGTTCCTTCACATTGGGAGCGCATTACCGAGCAGGCTGTTGCTGGCTTTGAGTTCAAATCACTCCAGGTAGTGATTGCCTACAGTAGAAGCGGTGAAGAGGCAGAACAAGATACCGCGCTGCGGGAACAAGCGCTCGCCAACAGCCGCGCGACACAACAACTGGACGATAAAACTAAAGCTATCGTTGTGCCATTTCATTTTGGCCCTAAACATGACAGCATGATGTCGTTCGATATGAAACTCAAGCGATTGCTCCCTACCGGCATGCAGCTACTCTCCTACAGCAAAAGCAGCATTGAGAACCTGGTCACCTGGCTGCAGCGCGAAGCCAACTTGAACCAATCACTCACTCTGGAAGATACCGGCGTTATATTTCTGGCTCACGGCTCAGATTTTGACTGGAATGAGCAAATGCGTAAGGCAGTACGGCTATTAATGGATCGTTACAAGATCGAATTTGCCTTTTCGATGGCAGATCAATTCACGATCGAACGGGCAATCCGCAAGCTGGAGCGGCGCGGCGCCAAAGCAGCCATCATCGTACGCGTATTTGCATTGGAAGAAAGCTTTCGTCACGATATCGAACGCATGATCGATCTGGACATAGAAAACAAGGCTCAAAAAACCTCTGATCCCGGCGCTAGCGCAGGATACGAACAGATGCATCATGGCGCGACTAAAGCCATGAATCCGCACTTACTTACCGGTCAGAACAACCGGCGGGATTGAGGCAAATCCATTGTTTGCAGCGGCGCTGCTCGATCGTGCGCGCGCATTATCCAGAAATCCCGCAAAGGAGACAATTATTCTGGTCGCACATGGTGCTGAAAGTGACCAGCAAAACGAACAATGGCTCAGAACGCTGGAAACACTCGCCGCCTACATGAATAAGGCTGGCAGTAATGAATTTCTTGCAATCAAAGTCGCTACCTGGTACGAGGACTGGCCAGACAAGCGTGAACCCTGGATTAAAGAAATTCGTGCAATGGCAGAGCGTTGGTTATTCCTGCACGAGTCACAGGCCAAGGGCCCGAGAAAATGTATCTAGCCGGACCTGAATATGAACTCGGTTTCGGATCCGGATTCGCGCCTCACCCCTTGTTTGTCCAGTGGGTCGAGGAGTAAATCAAGGCAGGTATGGCCTAACTCAAAGCCAGTGAATGAATCTGCGATACGCGATGATTTTTAGCGAAATTTCGTTTTAACAAACGATCATGGGTTGCTGATAAAAATCTATATATTGGTCCAATGATACGTTAATATTTTGCTATTGGGCTCATCTTGAAACGTAAGGCGCTTAGCGCCATGATGAGAATTTAAACATCCATTCAAATAAAGGAATCCATTACGATGAAAACACGTGCTGCCGTAGCCTGGCAAGCAGGGCAACCTCTCACGATTGAGGAAGTCGAGTTGATGGCTCCCCGATCTGGGGAAGTACTGGTTGAAATCAAAGCAACCGGTATTTGCCATACTGATTATTACACCCTTTCTGGCGCCGATCCTGAAGGGCTGTTTCCAGCAATCCTGGGACATGAAGGCGCGGGGGTGGTGGTGGAGACCGGTCCGGATGTCAAGTCGCTGCAAGCAGGTGATCATGTCATCCCCCTGTATACGCCGGAGTGTCGTGAATGCAAATTCTGCCTGTCCAGAAAAACCAATTTATGCCAAGCGATCCGCAGTACTCAGGGTCGCGGATTAATGCCGGATGCCACCTCCCGTTTCTCACTCAATGGCAAGCCGATTCTGCATTACATGGGCACGTCCACTTTTTCCAACTATATCGTCGTGCCAGAAATCGCGCTGGCTAAAATTCGTAAGGATGCGCCGTTCGACAAAGTCTGCTATATCGGTTGCGGGGTCACGACAGGTATCGGTGCAGTGGTATTCACCGCGAAGGTCGAAGCGGGTGCGAATATCGCCGTATTTGGTCTCGGCGGCATCGGCCTGAATGTCATCCAGGGCGCCAGAATGGTCGGCGCTGACAAAATTATCGGTATCGATATCAATCCGGCGCGCGAGGCGATGGCGCGGGAATTTGGCATGACGCATTTCCTCAATCCCAAGGAAACAGAGAATATTGTCGATGCCATCGTGCAGCTGACCGGCGGAGGCGCCGATTATAGCTTCGAATGTATTGGTCATACGCGGATCATGCGCCAGGCACTGGAATGCACGCATAAGGGATGGGGACGCAGCATCATTATCGGCGTGGCGGAAGCCGGTGCAGAAATCAGCACACGCCCCTTCCAGCTCGTCACGGGTCGCAAATGGGAAGGTTCCGCTTTCGGCGGCGCACGCGGCCGCACCGATGTCCCCAAGATCGTCGATTGGTATATGGAAGGCAAGATCAAGATCGATCCATTGATTACCCATACGCTGAAACTGGAAGATATCAATGAAGGCTTTCAGCTGATGAAGGCAGGCAAATCGATCCGCTCAGTGGTTATTTACTAGCATAAAACGATGACAATACCTCTGGAAACGCGCAGCACGCACCGCTGTTTTGGCGGCATACAAGGTTTCTATCAGCATCATTCGGCAGTGATCGGCCTGCCGATGCGATTTTCGGTCTATCAACCACCCCAGGTTGAGAACGGTCTGGTTCCGGCTCTTTTCTTTCTTGCCGGATTGACCTGCACGGAAGAAACTTTCATGATCAAGGCGGGAGCGCAACGTATCGCGGCTCAGCTTGGAATGATGCTGGTCAGTATGGATACCAGTCCGCGCCAAACGGGTATCGCCGGTGAAGCCGACGATTGGGAATTGGGTGCGGGTGCAGGATTTTATCTGGATGCGACGGAAGCGCCCTGGTCAAAATATTTCCGTATGGAAAGTTACGTGACACAGGAGCTGTACCAGCTCATTCTGTCGCAATTCCCGGCAGACCAAGATCGTATCGGCATCTTCGGTCACTCCATGGGCGGTCATGGCGCTCTGACGCTCGCATTGCGAAACCCGGGGTTATATCGATCCGTATCGGCATTTGCCCCGATTGCTGCCCCGCTTCATTGCCCATGGGGGAAAAAGGCATTCAGTCATTATCTGGGAGCATCTCTGGAGAACTGGCGCAAGCATGACGCGGCTGCCTTGATTGCAGCAGGTCATCGATTGCCTCCACTGCTCATCGATCAAGGCCTCAGCGACCCTTTCCTGGCTGAGCAGCTGTTCCCGGATCGTCTTGAGACAGCTTGCCAACTGGCCGGACAACCCCTGACATTGCGCCGCCATGAGGGATATGACCACGGTTATTACTTTATCAGCACCTTCATGGCAGATCATTTACAACATCATTACGATTCGCTTATCTAAATGTCGCATTCAATTAACTGGATCCGCCACTGCAAGCTCAGTTTTTACCCTTTTCAACCAGACCTCTATCCATTGAGGGATTTCCTCGGCAAGTAGGGGTTTGGAAATAAAATTACCTTGGGCAAGATCGCAGCCGGTTTGGCGCAGCAAATTCCAATCATTCCGATCTTCGACACCCTCGGCCACCGCTTCCATATTTAACTGTTTAGCCAGTGCCAGACTCGTATCATAGATTACTCGCAATGTCTCATCTTTCCAGGCGCGATGTACAAATCCCTGGTCGATCTTGAGCTCATCAAAGGGAATATCGCGTAATTGCGCTAAAGAAGAATGTCCTGTGCCAAAATCATCAATAGAAAGATGAAAACGCTTTAACCGCAGACGAGTCAGTATCTCAAGCGATACGCGCATATCCCCCATCAGTTGGCTCTCGGTGACTTCCAGCACCACTTTATGCGGAGAAATTCCCGTCTCGCCAGCAAGCTTGACCACCAGATCCTGAAAATCCAGGGAAGCCAAATTATCCATGGAAACATTGACAGCAACGCGTAATTCAAACCCAGCCTGCTGCCAGATCTTTGCTTGTGCAAATGCCTTGGAGAGGACTAACCGGGTTAAATCATTGATCAGACCGTGAGCCTCCGCCACGCTGATGAATTGGTCTGGGAAAACCAGACCATCTTCAGGATGATGCCAGCGCACCAGGGTTTCCACACCCACCACCGCACCGCTGGCAACAGACACCTTGGGCTGATAATAATTAATCAGCGCACCTTCTTTAATGGCGGTTTTTATTTCTTCCGCGCTATATATTTTCCTGACCTTGGACGGTTTCACTGGCGAGGGGGGTGACCATTGCGTCAACATAGCTAAAAGTGCCGCAGGTTTGACAGGTTTTTGCAGATAACCCGGCATATGAATTTTATGGGCCTGCACCAATTTCTCGGCTGTTCGCAGCATACGCTCATCTTCGCCGCTCACCAGAATCAGGCTTCCCGTGAACTGCCGATCGACAAGATAGCGCACGAATTCGATGCCATCCATTCCCGGCATGTTCAAATCGAGCAATATCAGATCAGGCCGGGTCGATTCATTATCCACCTGCACCAATGCATCATGCCCATTATCGCAGCAAACGACGGAAGTGAATCCTTGGTTTGCCAGCATACGCGTCAATAGTTTGAGCATAAATTGCTCATCGTCAAGAATCAGAATCTTGATCGCAGATCTTTCGAGCATGATGTTCCTTCCCAAAGGAAAAATAATTAGCTATGTTAATTCTATTTCATTCGCTTACCGCATCGAGTAATCGTCTAATCAATCCAGAAAGCACCTTTCTGACGTTGCAAATACCAATGAGCACTCCCTTGTTCTCTGCAACTGCCATAGCGAAATGAGGGTGGCAGTAAAGGAAATTTAAAGCGTAAATCATAAAACCAGACACACACGCCTTTCTCAGAGGTATCAATTCTATCCAATTGCGGGAATATCGCAAACCGCCGGAAATCTGCCAAGGCAGGTTGATCCCAGGCTTCGCGCACCAATGCGGCATCAGCTGGAGAATCGCCAAACCGGTCAAACTGTTGCCAGTTTGCCATCGCTTGCGGCCGATAAACGGCAGCCATTCTTGATAACAATCCAATATCAGGGAATGTCGCCCATAAGCTACGTCCCAGATTCACTAATAAAATATGATAGGTCTCTCCTTCTGAGACGATAATTTTCCAATT
>CAZKPL010000007.1:40275-66156 GCA_964554625.1 uncultured Nitrosomonas sp.
ATTTCTGCGTGAGTCAGGGCCATTTTCCCGGCATACGCCAAGCCTATGTTCCTGGCGCAGCCATGCAATGTTCCCAAAAACACGACATAAAAGCTCAGGCAAGCAAGCGCTAAACCAGCGATAGATTTCTTTTTGGGAAAAATCTGACTCATCACCAGTCCCGAGATGATAATAGCGCTGAACCATGGATCAATGACAAATGCCAGCGGCACAGAAAATCGCTCGGTAGAAAAAGGCGCCAACAACATCAATCCATAAGAAGTGATCAAATCTGCCGCAATATGTATAGCCATGCCCAGGCAAGCCGGTATAAAAAATAGCCGCCATGAATAATGATCGCGCGTTGCCTTGGAAAATAACTGCGCCAACAGAAAAGCCCATAACGGCAGCATCACCAATGAGTGGGTCAGGCCTTGATGCCAGTTGAGGTAGCTAAGGGTATCGACCAGCCGTAGAGCAACATCAATATCGGGAAAAGCTGCCGCTGCAAGTCCGGCGATAAGGCAGGCCCGCAATGGCAGCATTCGCATCTTCGGCAGCACGGGTTCAGCCGCGCGTACCAGCAAGGCGCCGCTTAAGGCATGAGTCAAAGGATCCATAGCGCCCAGTTATCAGCGAGCCGATTCGTTGAGCGGCGTGCTGATTTGAATAACCGGCGCCTCGGTTACACTGGGCTTGTTATCGCCATAAATAACCTGATCCAGCCCCATTGCCAAGCTTAGATTACGATCTAGAAATTGCCGGGTACTGCACGAACCTGGTGATTCATCCCGCATCCAGAAAAAGAAAGTCATTAGATAGATAGTGGTTAGTACCGACTCTTCCAGCGCCCGCCGCACAAATGTGGCATTGCGTTGCGCCGCCTCGCGTATCCATTGCACAGTGCGACTGATCCGCATCACGGCGGGAACCTGGATATGGATATGTCCGGGTTCCAATTTCGCTAAAATCATTTGCCGCGTCACTTTGCGCTGGACCGCCAGAGCATCCAGCCAAATCATGATGAGGCGATGGATACGCTGCTGCGAGGTGAGCGCCAAGAAATCAACCGTATCCGCCTCTCTCAACATGATACCGTCAGCACGGTCGAACCAGGCATCGATCAGATCTTCCTTTTCACGAAAGCAGCCGCGTATCTCATCCAGGGAAATATTCAGCTCAGCTGCAATATCATGAAGGCGAACGGCTTCCCACGAAGTACGCGCACCTAATGCGACCGCAGCATTAATTACTGCATCACGAATATTCTCGTTCTCTGCCATTATCCTGATCTCCTTAAGCGAATTCTTCTCAATTGCGAAAATACCTGGAAATACCCGTTTAATTAGCTAAATCGTCCTTTATATCCGGTATGTAAAATGAGAACATGCTCGCCGTATCTTATTTCGATAAAGACAGGATACTCTAATCAATTCAATAAAAATTCATTTCATCAAATTAAAGGGGAGATTATTAACATGAAATATCGCACGAAGCAGTTAATCTTATCTATCTGCTCGCTTGCGTCGCTTGGCGGTACCCACTTCGCTTTCGCCGACACGGCCGGTGATACCGAGACGCTGCTCAACTGGGCTGAGAAAACTTATCCTCAGTTTTTTCCCAGCCACCGGACCACGCAGAGTATCGAGCCCTGGTTGTTCAGGCATTATCCTGAAGCGGGTATTTATGCAGGCGTCAACAAGCATGAAAACAACGCCTATGTCATGGGCGGCCCATGGGGAGATCAGCCAACGCTCATCGACACACTGCCCAATATCATCAACCATATTGCCAATACCGGTGGCAATGGTGGCATTTCTGCCTGTAACACTGCCAATGTGCCTGCCGGACTGGTTCTCACACAAAGCAACAATGTTGTCAATGTGACGACCAATGGGCAATGTATTGAAATTCCTAGCAATGCCAATTTCTGCGAAACACCTGTACAACCCGCAGAAACTGGCATTTCCGTGCTCAGCACCAGCAGCGTTGCCGCAACACCAAAATTAGAAGGTATTCAATTTAGCTTTCCCATCGATATCAGTCCATTCGTATCTTCTTTCGCAGGCGGCGTCAAACATTGCACCATCAATGCCTCTGCAGAGCAGGCCAACCTGATAGTCAATACGGATATCTGCATGGATATGACTAAGCAACTTGAAAGTCAGTTAGCAGACTGGGTAGCATCGGGATACGCTACTGTTACGCCACCTATCACGTTGACGACTCAATCCACTTTCCAGAGTCAGAAAGTAGCGGACTGTTTCGCTACTGATGCCACTACCATCTACAATGCCTTCACTCAGGAAATGTGGATCAAGGAGGGCAGCGGGTTTACCAAAATCAAATAATTAGCTTATTTTTATCAGCTGATTAACGTTCCGATCAACAGGATGTGTAGAAAGCTATTGATATCTGGATAGCTTTCTACCTCATCCCTATTCTGCAAATCGGTTATTGCTATCCAATTTTGCGCAACGTCAACACCGGTGGTTGCGAGAGCGTTGAGCGAGTTCCCACGAGCCCTGCGACCGTCACGCCGATCACCCCGGCTGAAATACCAACCAACCAAATCCAGGGATTGAAGGTATAAGAAACATGCAATGCATACTGGCTGATCACATAAGCCAGCACGGTTGCGCCGGCTGAGGCAAATATTCCTACCAGGCCACCGAGTATGGCAAATTCAGTCGCCCAGGCACGCACCAGCTGCCTGCGCTTGGCGCCCAGCGTGCGGAAAATGGCCGCCTCATAAATCCGCTCATCCTGAGTAGCCGAAATCGCGGCATAAAGCACGATAAAACCAGCCAGTAAAGTAAACACGAACACAAATTCTATCGCTCTGGATACCTGGGCAATCATTTTCTGTACCTGCTCGATCACGGTCGCCACATCAATTACCAGCAAATTTGGGAAATTCCTGACCAATTCGTGCATGGTAGTCGCTTGTGAAGGAGGCAAAAAGAAACTGGTTATATAATTAATCGGATATGCTTCAAGTTGACCGGGACGCGCTACTACAAAAAAATTGACGCGAAAGGTATCCCAGTCAACTTTGCGCAGGCTCGTAATCGTTGCCTTAAACAGACTGCCAGCGATGTCAAATGTTAACCGGTCGCCCAGTTTGATCCCGATCGTTTCGGCGATTTCCTCCTCCATGGAAAGCTCGTTATCCAGTGAATCTCCACTACGCCACCAGCGGCCCGCCACGATCTCATTATCCGGCGGCAGCTGATCCGTCCAGGATAAATTGAATTCACGGTTCAGCAACTGCTTCTTGCGTGCCTCATCAGCATCGCCCACTTGCACCGGATGATCGTTAATAGTCACCAGCCGGCCGCGCACCATCGGATATAAATCCGGCTGCCGCATGTTGCGCTGCGCAAAAAATTCTGCCAGGGGTTGTAGCTGATCTGTCTGAATGTTGAGCAGAAAACGATTAGGCGTATTGGGCGGCAAGCTGATCCGCCAGTCTTTCAGTAAATTATTCTGAATCAAGGTCAGGACCAGCATTGCCATTAAACCCAATCCTAATGCAATTGCCTGAACGACGCTGGCAATGGCCCGCCGCCGGATATTGGCCAATCCGTAGCGCCACGCACCCGTTCCCTGCTGCCGCACAAGTAGTAATAGCCTAATCAACAGCCAGCCAAATAATGCAAAAATCGCGATTGCTGCCAAAAATCCGAGCATCACCAAGATCCCCAAACGAAGCTCGCCCGCCTCCCATACGAATAGGATAGACAGCGCCAGCAGGCCAAACGCATAGCCCGCCAGACCATGCAGATTGGCCATGCCCATATCACGACGCAATACCCGCAACGCAGGAACGCGCCTTAAATTGAGTAACGGCGGCAAGGAAAAACCAAGCAACAGCACCATTCCGCTCAATAATCCATGCACGGCAGGCAGTCCACTGGGCCAGGGCAACGCGGTGCCAACTAGGCCAGTCAGCCAACGCGAGAGAAATTCTTGCGCCACAAAGCCCAGTAAGCAGCCTAGTCCGCTCACCACCCACCCCACGGTCAGAAAATGATACAGATACAAACGCAATATCGTCGGCTGACTGGCTCCCAGGCAGCGCATAATGGCACAGCCGTCAAGATGACGCTGAATGAAGCGGCGTGCAGCAAGCGCGACAGCAGCGGCGGCTACTACCACACTTGCCAGGGCAGCCAGACTCAAGAACTTTTCTGCGCGCTCCAAGGCTGAGCGGATTTCCGGACGCGCATCGCGTATGCCTTCAATGCGCTGCCCGGGAACTAGCTGAGTCTGCGCCCAGCTGCGAAACTCGGCAATCTGCTCTTCTTCACCCGCGACCAGCAACTGATAAGTCACACGGCTACCCGGCTGGATCAGATCGGTGCCCACCAGATCATCTGCGTTCATCACCACTCTTGGACCCATATTGACAAAACCAACAGAATGATCCGGTTCGCGGGCGATCACCGCAGCCACGGTCATTTGAGTAGCGCCCACTTCCAGTTTCTCACCTGGCGCAATATCGAGTCCCGCCATCAATTTTTCATCGATCCAGACTGTGCCTGGAGCAGGAATATCGGTCGCAACATGGGTGTTTTGTTCCGTAATGGTTTCTCTGGCATTATCAGCAAGCCGCAATTCACCCCGCAGCGGATAACCAGGCGACACTGCCCTGATCTCAGTCAGGAGATTGTTTTCTCCCTTACCTGTCATACTGGGGAATCGAGTCAATGTTGCAGTTTTTAAACTGAGCTGCCCGGCTTTATCAGCATAGTTGCCCGGCAAAGGACGATCGCCAATGATCAGCAGATCGGCTCCCAGTAATCGATTACTTTCTCTGGAAAGGGCAAGCTGCACCCGGTCTGCAAAAAAACCCACCGTAGTGATGCTGCTCACCGCAATCATCAGCGCCAGCGCAAGAATACGCAATTCGCCCGCACGCCAATCGCGGTGCAGCATACGTAAGGAAAGTCGAAAAAGATTCATAGAGATTATTCCATCAAAAATTCTCAGCGTCATATCCGGATTATGCTTCCAGGAAATGCCATCAATCTTTCAGGGGATCGGCATGCTCAGGTTGCTCGCTGATCTGAATTGGTCCACTTCCTGAAAACCGATCGAGATAAAGGTAAATGACTGGCGTGATAAACAAGGTAATCACCTGGGAAAATAATAACCCACCTATCACAGCCAGCCCCAACGGCTGACGCAACTCGGCACCCGCACCCAAACCCAGGGCAATCGGCAGCGCCCCCATCATAGCTGCGAGTGTCGTCATCATAATTGGACGGAAACGCAACAGGCAGGCTGTACGAATTGCTTGATAGGGTGACAAGCGTTTCTCCCGTTGGGCATCCAGCGCAAAATCGATCATCATGATGGCATTTTTCTTGACAATGCCGATAAGCATTAAGATACCAATCATAGCAATGATGGAAAGCTCGATATGGAATAGCCATAATATACCTAATGCGCCAACAGCCGCGGAAGGAAGTCCGGAAAGAATGGTAATGGGATGAATATAGCTTTCGTATAACACCCCGAGTAACACATAAATAACCAGCAGTGCAGCCGCAATCAATAGTACCTGGCTGGTTTGCGAAGATTGAAACGCTGCTGCATCGCCTGCAAAGCTGGTCAGAATGTTGTCAGATAGATTGATCTCCCGCTTGAATTGTTCGATCAGCTTGGCCGCATCTCCCAAAGCAGCGCCCGGTGCAATATTAAACGAGATTGTCAGGGACTCAAGTTGCCCTACATGATTAATTGCCAATGGTCCCATTTCGCGCACTACTGTAGCCACACTCGACAGAGGCACCAGCGCACCATTCTTTGCTCGCAAATGAATGGCGTGAAAAGCGCTTTCGTCGGTACGATACGCTCCTGCAACCTGCAGGATCACCCGATAACTGTCACTCGAAGTAAAAATGGTTGAAACCTGCCGTTCGCCAAACGCGCTATAGAGCGCCGATCGAATCGTACCAATTTCCACGCCGAGTAAATTGGCTTTATCGCGATCAATCTCGAGTCGCGCCTGGAGTCCTTTGAGTTTCAGGTCGCTGGTCACATCCCGGAAAACCGCATGCTGCTGCATACGCGACATCATGGCATCCGCTGTCGCGTACAGATCTTCGGTGCGCACGCTGCGCATCACATATTGATAGCGGCTCTTGCTCGGCATACTGCCAATTCTTAGGTTCTGTGTGGGTGTCATGAATATCTTGACACCAGGGATATCGCGCACCGCCTGACGCAGCACTTCCAGCACTTTACTCATTGGTGGACGTTCGCTATGCGACTTGAGGCCAATAAATATCCGCGCACTATTGACACCCTCTGTGAAGGCAATACTGTCGTTGACGAAAGCATTGGCCCGGATGATCTCATTCGTTTGTTCTACCAAGCGGGTCAGGGCAGGAAAAGAAATATCTTCTGCTGCTTCAATGGCAATCATGGCTCGACCCGTATCTTCTTCCGGAAAGAATCCTTTGGGCAGCACTATAAACAGCGCAGCCGTCGCAATCAGAGTACTCATGGCAATACCCAGCACTATTCGCCGATGACGCAAGGCCCAGTCCAGTAAATACGTATAAGCTGCCAGCAAATGATTAAACCCGTTTTCAAACCATTGCGTCAGCCGCATACTCCGTTCCCCCGTTGAATACGGCGCCAGATGACGGCTTGCCATCATAGGAATAAGCGTCAGCGAAACAATCGCCGACATGAGCACTGCAATACTTACGACTGCGGCAAATTCGTGAAACATCATGCCGATCACCCCTGGCATAAAAAAAACCGGGATGAATACCGCCACCAGTGAAATCGAGATCGATAAGATGGTAAAGGTCACCTCCTTCGAACCGCGTAATGCGGCCTGCAGCGGCGATAGCCCTTTCTCGATATAACGCACGATGTTTTCCAGCATCACAATGGCATCATCCACCACCAGCCCGACCGCGAGGGTAATCGCCAGTAGGGAAATATTATCCAGTGTATAGCCAAAAACGCGCATGAATGCTACCGTACCCAGTAACGAGATGGGCAGTGACAGCGCCGGAATAAGTGTAACGGTGGGTTTACGCAGAAACAAAAACATGACCAGGATGACAAGAGCAACCGTTAATCCGAAAGTCATTTGTACGTCAAAGATTGCCTCCCGGATCGACTGAGAGCGATCCAGGAAAAAGGCCAATTGAACAGAGGGCGGTAATTGCGCGTTGATTCCAGGCAAGGCGGCTTTGACCGCATCGACAATTGCCACGACATTTGCTCCAGGTTGCGCATAAACAAGCAAGATGATAGATGGTTGGCCATTGGTCCAGCTGGCAGTCTTGACGGATTCGACACTATTCTCAACAGTCGCCACTTCTGACAATCTGATCGGATGACCATTGGAAGTGGTCGCAACGATCAATTCCGCAAAGGAATCCGCATTATCAAGTTGGCGATTGGCTTGAATGATGAGCGTTTGGCGAGGTCCATCCAGTGTTCCCACAGGGGAATTATTATTGGCTGTGGCCAATGCAGCGGCAATATCATCCACCGTTAAGTTACGTGCTGCCAGCGCAAGCGGATTGACCTGCACCCGCACTGCATATTTTTTCTGCCCATTGACACGTATTTCCCCTATTCCGGGGAGAGTGGACAAGGTCGGCACGATCAACTTGTCAGCGAAATTATTTAATTCCGGAAAAGGCATCGTGTCAGATGCCAGCGAAAGGACCGTAATCGAAGTATCAGCTGGATTGACTTTCCGATAGGAAGGCATCATCGTCATCTCAACCGGCAGGGATTGCTGTGCCCGCAATAATGCTGCCTGGACATCTACTGCAGCACTATCCATATCCCGGTCCTGATTAAACTCCAGGGTAACCACGGTATTTCCCTGAGTACTGGTTGAGCTGATGACTGATAAACCAGCAATCGCTAAAAACTGGCGCTCAAGGGGGGTGGCTACTGCCGAAGCCATCGTATCGGGGCTGGCGCCCGGCAACATAGCATTTACCGTAATAGTGGGCGTATCAAAGCGGGGTAATGCCGCAATAGGAATGCCGCTATAGGCAAGGAGGCCTGCAATGACTGCTGTCAAGGACAACAATACTGTCATCACAGGACGGCGAATACACAATTCTGCCAGATTCATCACTCGCCTAAAGAGATTGAGAGCTTCTATTCTCTGAACCAGATTTCAACTTGACTTGATCAGAAGGAAGTGTTTGCCTGCAAGTTATGTGCTCACTCACTATGCTGCCGGAACGAAGATTCTGGGCACCTTCAATCACCACACACTGACCCAGCTCTACCCCTTCTACCACTGCGGTACCCTCCTGGATTAACCTGACATTGACCTGTTGCGGAATGACTTGATTATTCTCCCCGACGACAAAAAGAAACTGACCATGTGGGCCGGTTTGCAGGGCTTGGGCGGGAACAGTCAATGCATTCGTCAACACACTGGATATCAGTGTGACATTGGCAAACATGCCCGGCCAGAACTTTCCGTCGGCATTAGCGAATTCAGCCTTGACCTGTATCGTGCCGCTGGCGGTATCAACCGCACTGTCAATAAATACCACACGCCCTTCCCGCTCCTGCTGGTCGGGCAGGTTAAGCTGAGCACTGACAGTCACTTTATTCCTGGCAAGAGCCTGCTTCAAGGCGCCCAGCTCGCGCTCGGGCAGTACAAAGCTCACATAAATCGGGTCAATCTGCGTAATGCTCACCAGTATGGCGGCTTCAGGCCGCACCAGACTACCTGGATAAACCTGGATCGCACCGGTACGACCCGCAATCGGTGCAATAATCTCGCCATAGTCACGGGCAACACGATCTGCCTGTACCGCAGCCTGATCGAAACTCAATTGATTCTGCAGTAAATCAACCTCATTTTCTGCAACATCAAGGGCTGCCTGGGAAATAAATTTTTTGTGGAACAATTCTTTTTGACGATTGAAATTACGTTGCGCGTTCTGTAATTCGACGCGTGTCTTGGCAAGCTGGGCAGTGGCCTTGGCCAGATTGGCTTCCTGCGCACGAGTATCCAGTGTGAACAGCCGTTCTCCCTTGCTCACGAATTGACCTTCCTTGATATGGACTGCTTTGATCGTGGCAGAAACCTGCGGACGCACCTCAACGGTTTGTATAGAAGACACCGTACCTTTGATCTTAATCTTGACTGGCACATCACGTCGCGCTACCACAGCTGTCACGACTGGAATAGCTTTGGTTTCAGCTCGGCTGCGGGTTGCAGCAGGATCGGGAGCGCGCAGAAACCAGAAACCGGCTGCCAGTACAACGAGCAAAAAACTCATGATGGCAGTCCTCAAACGTCTTTTGCCAGTTACTGCCACTTTTTGGGAAATTGTTGCTTCCAATACTTTATTCCATCATATGCTATTAAGAAAGCTTGGCGTGGCTCTTTCAATTAACTATCCTGCCACTGGCCATGCGTATCCGCCTGGAGCAACGACTGGATAATGCTTCATCGTGGGTCACGAGCACCAGTGTAGTCCCTCGTTCACGATTCAACTCGAACATGAGCTCAATGATTTGGGCGCCTGTAGCAGAATCGAGATTACCGGTGGGTTCGTCGGCGAATAACATTTTTGGTTGAGTCACAAAAGCGCGGGCAATTGCAACACGTTGCTGCTCGCCACCCGAAAGCTGCCTGGGATAATGTCTTAGCCGCATCCCCAATCCAACACGTTCGAGCAATTCCTGAGCGGCCCGCCTGCTATCGTTTACACCAGAAAGCTCCAATGGCAACATCACATTCTCAATTGCTGTCAATGGGGGCAGTAGCTGGAAAGACTGAAACATAAAGCCAAGCAATCTACTTCGTAAAGCTGCCCGCTCATCCTCATCCAGCAGGAAGATATCCACGCCATCCAGATAAACATGACCACTGGTCGGAACATCCAGTCCTGCCAGGAGTCCTAGTAAGGTAGATTTGCCGGAACCAGAAGCGCCTACTACGGCGATCGATTCACCTGCATTTACTTCCAGGTTAATATCCTGCAGAATCGTGAGCTGATTATCGCCGGTATCAACCCGTTTAGTTAAGGCGCTTGTTTGTACGATAAGGTGTGCCACTTGCTTGGCGCGATTATTCATCATGAAAAATTTTTTAATCATTCTTTTTTTTCTATTTAACCTTGCTTCTTCTTACGCAGTAGCCAATTTGGCTGATGGCGCGACTGTAATGATTTTTGGGGATAGCTTATCAACCGGTTATGGTTTGCCAGCGGAAGCCGGATGGGTAAATCTGCTTAAGCAGCGTATGCAAGCGCTCTCCCCCAATTACCAGGTAGTCAACGTCAGTATCAGCGGTGAAACAACACTGGGCGGACGCAATCGCATCGGGCATGCGCTAAAAACGTATCAACCGGATATCGTTATCATCGGATTAGGAGGCAATGACGGACTGCGCGGCGCATCCATTCAATCCATTTACGATAACCTGGAAGCTATCATTCAAGCTTGCCAACAAAATAATGCCACGCCTCTGCTGGCTGGTATGCAACTACCGCCCAATTATGGCATAGCCTACACTCAAAAGTTCCGCAATATTTATTCCCTGCTTGCCGAGCGCTATCAACTGAAGCTCATCCCTTTTCTACTGGCCGGATTTGGTGACAAACGCGAGTTTTTCTTGGCTGATGGCATTCACCCGGATGCACAAGCGCAAAAATTCATTACTGAGAATGTTTGGGAAGTGTTGCGTCCCATACTGGAATCAAATTACTCTTCTGCGCAGAAAGAAATGCAAGTTGAACCTGCTTTTAATAACTGATACTCCTTTGATCAAAGGAACAGGATGATTTTAATCTTCACTTTGCATTTTCCTCATCCAATCTATCCAGAAAAGCTTTCAGATCGCCGGTCAGCGGTGCTTTTAGGTGAATCCTTTCACCTGTAGCGGGATGTGTCAACTCCAAGCTACCTGCATGCAGAAACATACGCTTTAAGCTCAATTCCTGCTCACCTTTCATCAACTGCTTGTTCAGTTCAAAATTACCGTATTTATCATCTCCCGCGATAGGAAAACCAAGATGCGCCAAATGAACCCGGATTTGATGAGTACGACCGGTTTTCAATTCTGCTTCCAGCAAACTAAAATTTTGCCAATTTTTCTTCAAGGTAAATACGGTATGGGCTGGCAGTTTTTTTCTGTCCTCACTTTTCCCCGAAACAACTGTAACCCGCCGCTCTCCGTCAGCAGTAACATATTTATTAAGCGATAATTTGACACTCTGCTTAGCATTACGCCACTTACCACTGACAAGCACCCAATAGTGCTTCTGCACAATTCCCTCTCGAATTTGCCGATGCACCTCGACTAATGCGCTACGTTTTTTGGCGAGCAGCAAGACCCCGGAAGTTTCCCGATCCAGGCGATGCGCCAGTTCCTGAAATTTCCAATCCGGATAACGTGCACGTAATTGCTCAATCACACCATGGCTAATACCACTCCCGCCATGCACCGCTATGCCCGATGGCTTATTAATAGCCAGCAGCCACTCATCCTCAAACAATATCTCAAAAGCAATGAAATGAGGGTTCGCCATTCTTTTGGTATTTCGCAAAGAACTGCCCTTGGGTATTCTGATCGGTGGAATACGCACTTTATCATTCTGCTGTAACCGATAATCAGCATTGATACGTTTGCTGTTGACGCGTACCTGGCCGCTACGCAAAAGCTGATAAACATGACTCTTGGGTACTCCTTTAAAACGCTTGAGGAAAAAATTATCAATGCGCTGCCCATCAGCTTCTTCATCGATATTTTCTACACTGACGCTGGTTATATCTGGCATAATATTTTTGCCTGACACTTTAATTTTACCTATACTTTTCAAATTGGAATTCCGATATATACCCATATACTACATAAATCATGTGCCGGATACATGATGAACATGATTACACCGGGTAACAGTTAAACTCACTTGATAGTTTTGAAGTGTTGAAGAAAGTCAGCACTGATTTGGTTAATGTCGCTCACCACCTAAAGTAGCGATAGTAATTGATTTGCGCGCTCAAAGCACCTATGAATTTTAGTTTCTGGTTTCGTAGTACCCGTCGACGGGATAGACTTTGTCGAAACCCTGTATAACTTGATTTCAATCCTGCTGCCACAGTATGCAGGAACCAAGATACAAGCTGGAAATTGGCCAATCTTCAAAGATAGGGAAATTAAAGAAGGTCTGAATAAGTGAACAAGAGAAATAAAGTGGGAAGCACCCGGGAGATAAAGCCCGAACAAACGAGCAGAACGAGTTTCAATAAAACAAGCGAAGCAAATTTTGGTGAAACCCCATATTTATCTGGATACATCAGGGGATCAAACCCTACGATACGGCAATATGCCATGACAGCCACTCCATATAGACCTTTCTTAATACCATAACCCAATTATCTGAACAATAAATTCTATTATGCGTAAACGATAGGAAGCTATGCTGTCTAAATGCAGCAATCTGCCCGTGAATTGAGCGCGGGAGGCATAAAATGAAACGCATGTTATTCAATGCGACACAGCCAGAAGAGTTGCGTGTCGCGATTGTAGATGGACAAAAACTAATTGATCTCGATATTGAGACAGTTGGTAAAGAACAACGTAAAAGTAATATTTATAAAGCAGTTATCACCCGACTAGAACCCGGACTGGAAGCCGCCTTTGTTGATTACGGCGGAGACCGTCATGGTTTTCTCCCCTATAAGGAAATTTCCCCTGCCTGTTTCGGTGAGAATGTAGACTTACCGAGCCATCGTATTCAAGGTTTACTCCGGGAAGGTCAAGAAGTAATCGTTCAAGTAGATAAGGATGAGCGCGGCACTAAAGGTGCTGCGTTGACTACCTACATCTCTCTGGCGGGACGTTATCTGGTCTTGATGCCTAATAATCCCCACGGTGGAGGTATTTCCCGTCGCATCAGCGCGGAAGAACGCACTGAACTGCGCGATGTCATCTCGCACCTGCAGATTCCGGCTGGAATGAGCATTATTGCACGTACCGCAGGCATTGGCCGCAATGAAGAAGAATTGCAGTGGGATTTAAACTATTTAACACAACTGTGGCACGCAATTGAAGAAGCTGCCAGAAATCAAAGTGGTGTCTTTCTGATTTACCAGGAAAGCAGTCTGGTCATTCGTGCCATTCGCGATTATTTTCATCATGAAATCGGTGAAATTCTGATTGACAATCCTGAAATTTATGAGCAGGCGTGTCAATTTATGGCTCACGTCATGCCGGGTAATGTTGATCGGCTCAAATTATATCAAGACGATGTACCCTTATTTTCCCGCTTCCAAATTGAACACCAAATAGAGACCGCCTACTCCCGGCAAGTATCGTTGCCTTCAGGGGGGGCGATCGTAATTGACCACACAGAAGCACTCGTTTCGATTGACGTCAATTCGGCGCGTGCCATTCGCGGTACTGACATTGAAAGCACTGCACTCAATACCAATCTGGAAGCTGCAGATGAGGTTGCCCGGCAACTTCGCCTGCGTGATCTAGGAGGACTCGTTGTTATTGATTTCATTGACATGGAAATCACCCGCAATCAACGGGAAGTAGAGTCGCGTTTACATGAAGCACTGCATTTTGATCGTGCACGCGTTCAGGTTGGAAAAATCTCACGTTTTGGATTGTTAGAATTATCGCGACAGCGCTTACGCCCTTCGCTTGGAGAAAGCAACTATATCACTTGCTCACGTTGTCATGGTACAGGACACATACGGGGTACCGATTCATCTGCTCTGCATATTCTTAGAATCATTCAGGAAGAAGCCATGAAAGAACATACCAGTGCACTGCACGTGCAGCTGCCTGTAGATGTGGCTACGTTCCTGCTGAACGAAAAACGTTCTGATATTCATAATATTGAAGCACGCCTGAAAGTTAATATTATCCTCATTCCCAACATCTATCTGGAAACGCCAAATTATAAAATTACCCGGCTGCGCCATGAGGATATCAAATCAACTGAAATGCATGCCAGTTATGAGATGGTAGAAAAAGTTGCGGAAGAAATTATCCTTCCGTCAACCACACAAGAAGCCAAACCAACACGTCCCCAGGCCGCGGTCAAAGGAATCATATCTGCACAGCCTGCGCCAGTACGTGAAGAAAAGCCTCGCGAGCAGATCTCATTTCTAGATAAATTCTTTGGCTGGTTCAGGCCAGCCGGTCATGAGCATGTGCAAGCAGAGTCTACTCCAGGCAATCATAAGGAGAGATCTCAATATCGCGAGCGTGGACGGGGACGGCGGGATCGTGGTCGGGGTGGGCGCAGTAAGGAGATGCTTGCTCACGAACAACGCAAGCGTCACGACCTTAATGAGCCGCAGAGTGAATCACCTCATGAATTAGTCGGTGCCCTGTTTGAGGAACGGATGACTCCCGAGCACAATGGAGAGGTAGTACAAAAAGGTCATGAAAGCCAGGCTACCCGAAGAAAACAGATTCACCCACCGCGTGGTGAAAAAGCACTCGCTGAAATGGAACTACCGACAGAAGAAATCATTCCGGCAATTGAGGCATCCCATGAGCAAGTGGAAGAACGGACACGTTCACGCCGACGCCGTGGAGGGCGGCAACGTGACCGTACTGAACGATTCCGTGCCAATAGACAAACTGAAACTGAAGATTCTGCTTACTCAGAACAAACTGAGCCAGGAAACCACTCCGATAGTCAGGCAACGACGCAGAAGCTCATTACCTTTAAGGCAGAAAGTACTGCATCCGGGATGAGCGAGCCTAGTCAACAATCTGAATCAGCAGATCGTTCCCCTGATCTTTTGGTAGCATCTCCTGCTCCCACCGCCCAACTTGACTCACCAGTCGAGCGTATTCCGGTTCCAGCAGAACATGAACCGCCTGCTTTCCAACCCAGTTCACCTCAATTATCGACACCGCGTGCCGTTATCGAATTACCGGATTTGAGCAAAAGCGGTCTGGTCATGATTGAGACTGCTCCTGATAAAGTTTCTGAAGTTGTAGAAGAGTTGAGTCCTCCCAAGAGGAAGCCAAGACGTAAGCCAGCAGTCTCAAAAACGATTCAATCTGAGCCATTGGTTCAGGTAGAAACCAAAAATTAATCGCTGAATAACAAGGGGAAAAGTAGCACTCCCCTTACCCGTCCTTTAAAGAAACCTAAGATACACTATCAAAAGCGGGGTGTCGTGCATTAAGCCACAAGTAGCTGGCAGCTTGATATCAGCTACTTGTGGCTCCTCTCCGTGCAATCTCATGATGCACAAATAAACAGAGACAAATAGAACAATAATCATCTTAATTCAATAAGGTAACAATATGAGCGATTTTCCCGAATACGATGAAATCCACGTTATCTCAGACATTCATATGGGCGGAAACAGACTGGATTTTCAAATTTTGCGTGAAACCAAGCGCCTTGCTAACTATATCGGCTGGGTTGGACGGCAACGGCCGGGGGGACGCGTAGGGCTGGTATTAAACGGTGACATCATCGACACACTGGCCGAAGATATTCATGGCTACGTTGCCGTTGACGAAGCGGTTGCCACCATTCAGCGAATCATGAAAGACCCATCGTTTACCGATATATGGAAAGCTTTGGCCAATTTTGTCAAACTGGAAGGACGCACACTAATCATCACTATTGGTAACCACGATATCGAATTATCTTTTCCTGTTGTTCAACGTTTGATTATTACGTATCTGGCAGGAGATAATCTGACAGCCCGCGCGCGTATTGAATTTTCCACAACTGGTGCAGGCTATACCTGCGTGGTAGGAAATGCGCGCATCTATTGTACCCACGGCAATGAAGTCGATGCCTGGAATTACAACCGCTATGAAGATTTGGCGAAAGTGGGGCGACGTTTGAATGTCAGCCGTTCGCTTGATCCCAGTGAATGGTATCCAAATGCCGGTACACGCATGGTCAAGGAAGTCATGAACGACGTGAAGCGCAGGTTTGCCTGGATTGATCTGCTTAAGCCCGAAACTTCCGCAGCCATCGGTACTTTGCTGGTACTTGATCCATCGCAAATCAGTAAAATTGGCAAGCTGTTGTCGATCGTCGGCGAAAAAGTACAAGGACAGAAACAAGCCGATCAACGCCTGTCGGCTGAAGGCTTTCAGCAACCCAGCCAGGATGCCACTCTGCCATTTACCGCCGATCGCTTATTGGGGCCCAACCTTAAAGCTGGAATATTAGGTGCAAAAGCATCCGATGGACGTAGTGCTGAAGATATGTTACTGGCCGCGGAAGAAAACTTTAATCGTCCGAATGCGAATATCGCAGCAGCCGACAGCACCTTGGGCACGCCGCAACTCATCCTGGACAGTTTAACCGGCTGGATGAGAGGCGTCGGCAAAGATGAAGCACTGCGCCGTGCGCTAAAAGACTGGCTGGCAAACGATAAAACATTCGACATATTCGATCAGGACGATACCTATAAACAAGTGACCGCTGCCGTGGGATCGCCGATCGACTTTATCATTACCGGCCACACCCATCTTGAACGCGCAATCGACATGGGGGGCGGACGCTATTATTTCAATAGTGGCACGTGGATCCGATTATTGCAGTTTACCGAAACCATGCTGAAAGACACGGCCTCCTTCAAACCAGTGTACGATGTGCTCATCAATGGCAAAATGGAAGTCATTGATCAGGCCAAATTTGGCAACGAACCTTTCGTAATGGATCAGACCAGCGCTGTGTCGATCAGGGAGGAAAACGATAGCGTAGTGGGTAGATTGACTCATGTGGTGGGTGACGGTTCAGGCACGCCTGTTGAGATAAAAAAATTCACGAGGAAGTGACATGAGTATTGACCCCAGCAAGGCAATCCAGCAATTCAAACTTGAATTTCTCAGACCAGGGCCACCGCACAATCAATTACTCTCGCCACTGACGCCTTATATCGCATTATGCGGCGAGGATGGACCCGTGACGGTGCAGATGCCGTTTGAACACCGGCAGTTGTTGATGCGTTTGCGCAGGCTACGCTATGAATCGGATAAAGACCCCGCGAAGGATGAACAGCGCCAGGCTGAAGTTCGCGATATGGGTGAAGCGATTGGGAGAGTGCTCGGTCAGATTCCAGCATTGCTTTCAGAATTGGGTAATGCAGCAATGGAAGCCGGAAAACTGGTTCATCTGCGCCTTTCCTTATCCGCATTTGAACTTGGCCTGATTCCCTTCGAGCTTGCCGTGGGTACGGATGGCTTTCCGGGTTCTGGTTCCCCGCTGTTCCTGCAAACGCGCACACCGATTGCAATTACACGGGAAATCCGTCGTGGACGACCCCTCCCTGTCGACTGGAACCGACCGCCACGCATCCTCTTTGCTTTTGCAGAACCAGATGGTCTTTATGTTCCTGCCCAAGCCCATTTGCAAGCGCTCCGTTCAGCTATCGAACCTTGGGTAAAAATCAGAAACCCAGGCATGACCCAGGAGCGCGTTGAGGATGTCAAAAAAATACTGACTATCCTGCCCAATGCCACCTTGAAACAAATCCGTGAAGCCTGTGCTAAAACCGAGTACACCCATGTCCATATTCTGGCGCACGGTGCGCCGCTGGAAAGCTCCGGTGATAAACGTTATGGGGTAGCGTTATGCAACGATCTTGACCAAGGTAAAGACATCATTGACGGTGAAAGGCTTGCCATTGCGCTGACCGCTCGCGATTCCTCAGGGAATACGAAATTTTGCCCGACACTGGTCACGCTTGCAACCTGTGACTCAGGCAATATTGAATCAATGCTGACGCCTGGTGGCAGTATTGCGCACGAGCTTCATGCAACAGGCATCCCTTGGGTAATTGCATCACAGTTCCCACTATGGATGAGAGCCTCAGCTATCGCTGCCGAAGTACTTTATCGTCGTTTGCTAGATGGCAATGATCCACGCTGGGTTATTTATGAATTGCGTCAGCGCTTGCGTACCGACGCATCCGGCACGCATGATTGGGCCAGTATCGTGGCCTATGCTACTGTGCCATTAAATTTCGAAGATCAAGTAAATGCCTTCCGCGACAAACAAATCAGAAGACGGTTTGAAGTTAAATTCGGCCGTATCGACGAATTGGTTGGTGCTGCGTTAGATTCTGCTGAGCATGGAGAGGAGATCGCTTCATTATGCAAGTCAATCCGTATCGAACTTAAAGGATGGCGTGAAGAGCCTGAGGCCATGACTTCTTTCAACGTGAAAGCGGAACGTCTTGGCATGAGTGCCGCCAGTGAGAAACGTATTGCCATTGCCTGCTCATTGCTTGCTGACAGTCACTCGGCTGACCCCGGCGAGAAGTTGAAATGGGCACAGGAAAGCAAGAAAGCCTATGAAGCTTCACGTGAATTCTATCGCGAAGCATTGGAAGTTGAGCCCCATAACCATTGGGTTATGACTCAATATCTTTCCATCACGGCAACACCGACATTGGCCAATAAGACCGCTTTTAAATTTTTATCGAAAGATTATGGCCGGTGGTGGATCGCTGCCCGGCAAATTTCTGAGTGGAAATTGAATAAGGCAATCGGAGGAAATCGGGCGTATACATTAGGAACACTGGCAGAACTTGCTTTGCTCGGCGTGGCCTATGGCGGTCAAAATTTTGATTACGAGCAGGCAAAAAAGGATATTACCCGTTATTGCAATGAGATACAGGCACTGCTTGGTCCGGATGAATTCCCGCTCCTTTCAACACAACGTCAATTCAGGCGCTACATCAAGCATTGGGATAGGGAGGAGTGGAGAGATCTTGCCTGTATTGCCTTGGAGGCGTTGGGTGGTAATTTTCTGGAGGAATCGCTAGAAAACTGACAGAACTTAAAATAATGAGGATCAAAAGAATATACTATCTCTTGCTGCCAGGCCATCGCCACAACAGAAGCGCAGGCCTTAGCGAGTGATAGGGGCATATTTAATTGAGTTTCATAAAACCAGCCTGTCTCAGTATTCTCCTAAACTGAATACTGTAAACAGCGCTAGAAATTCTTACCTATAAGTATATTACTTAATATTATTTCTAATTTTCCTCAAGTACAGCTATAGTGCCACACACTTTGAAACCATAAAGTTACATCAATGAAAATCCGCAACCTTGACCTGACAAGCAATCCGGTAAATGAAGAACACCAACAATTGGGATTGCCTCCTGTTGAAGATACCATTTCTCATTTGGATGCACATCCTTTTCTACGTGCTGCCGTATGGGTTGCTGTTATTATTTTAGTTTCGCTCATTTTGTTTCTGGTTGGTCGCTTCTTTCTTGCACAGAATTGGGGTGATAGTTGGCAGATTATCAATAGTACGCTCGACAGTAGGATTTTCTGGGGCGCTGTCGCCGTTGGTTTTCTTGCACAAGTGGTTGACGGTGCCTTGGGCATGGCCTATGGTGTCACCGCAACTACATTTTTATTAGTATCGGGTGCCAGTCCTGCTGCCGCCAGTGCCAGTGTGCATATTGCTGAAATCTTCACCACCGGGGTCTCAGGCATTTCCCATGCCAAATTTGGCAATGTAAACAAACAATTGTTCACTCGTCTACTGGTGCCGGGCATACTGGGCGGTATATTAGGAGCGGTATTGGTTACTCATGTGGATAGCGCATTATTTAAGCCTTTTATATCAGCTTACTTGCTGTTGCTGGGAATTTATATTATTAGTAAAGCCTTCCGTCAAATCAATATCCGTAAAGAAGCCCCCAGGCATGTAGGAAAACTGGCACTTTTTGGAGGTTTCATGGATACGGCAGGTGGCGGTGGTTGGGGACCGATTGTCACAACCACCTTGGTGGGTACCGGTAATGATCCGCGCACAACGATTGGTTCAGTCAATTTTGCAGAATTTTTTCTGACACTGAACAGTGCAGCGGTTTTTGCATTGCTGATGGAAACTAACACTTGGCCACTGATTGTAGGCTTGGTATTCGGCGGCTTATTTGCAGCACCTTTTGCAGCATTCTTATTGAAGAGGTTCCATGCACGCACTCTGCTGATACTGGTAGGCGTTTTGATTACCACAATCAGTCTTTACAATCTTTATAAGGCCTTTATTACTTTATAAGAAGCAAACCCTCCCGGAAACACAACGCATAAATTCCGGGAGGCCTCCTGTCATCAACCAAACTTGCTTATACCCAATCGCCCTAACCGTACTATGTCTTGTCGTTAATCACTTACAATTACAATTGTGGCATTGCGGGATAAGAGGCAACCCCTCATGCCGCTATTAACCCTACCGACCTGAACAAGATAATTTTTCTCGCACTGAGTGATAACATACTTCGATCAGTGCACCGTCGGCCCGGCCTCACGAAAAATGGCGTCGATAATCAGTGCGTCAAAACGATATTCTCGATTGCAGATGTCATCATGTACGACAATTTCGCCACGTTCCTGCAAAATGGCGTTGACTTCTGCCCGACCCAGTGATCGTAGCATATCGTAGATCTTGGCTGGATCTTCCTGGCAGCCATAGCTGACCGCCTGTGCATCGAAGATGCGAATGGTTTCTTCAACAAATAAGCGTGTGAGGATTTCTTCAGCAGTCAGTCTGAACATAGTCTGGTCGTGCACGGTTGCAGCAAGTGCTTCTATGCGTACCCAGCCATCGGGATCCCGCTGGTCGGCGGTAGGCAGTTTCTGCAGCAGGATACCGAAAACAGCTTCATCCGATGTCGTCAGGAACAGGCGTGAAGGTAGTTGTTCAGACTGCCTGAAATAATGCTCAAAAATTGCAGCAATCGTGTCACCATCCAGCGGCACAATGCTCTGGTAAGTTTCACGCATTGATAGCAGGTCCAGGGTCAACATCAGCTGGCCATGTCCCAGTAAATCGGGTACCGGCTGTGCTGCAATCGGGGGGGTATATTTAGCCATGCCTCGCAAATGAAGAGTTTCATTACAGTCAATGACCAGCATGGGAACGGGACCATTGCCTCGCAACTGGACGGTCAGGCGCCCGGACTGCTTGAGATTGCCACCCAGCAGCAACGTGGTGGCGCTGATTTCCCCAAGCAGCTGCATGACAGGCAACGGATAATTCCGACCTTGCAGCATTTGCTGCCATACGCTGTCCAGATGCACCACTGCGCCGCGTATATCCAGATTCTCCAGTAAAAAACGTTGTAAGTAGTTATTCATTTCAATAGTTCCTTAGTATTGCCACTGATGGCTGTAAAAAAACAGCACCCAGAATTTACTCCCTTCAGCAACCAAATAAACGCTGGCTTTTTGACGAGGGCAATGTTTCAAATTCTGATATAGTGACTATTTGCTGCTAAAAAAGTCAGGCATATTAGCAGATCAGGCCATTTTCTGAATCACAAAAAGTCGCGGCGCCCGAGGTTTATCCTGCTGACTCAGGACGATATCAACCTGAAAGCGGCATTGATCGAGCTGTCGGCACCACGCGCTTAGACACAGGGTTTCTTCATTACCGCCGACATGGCCGGGATAAGCCAGCACGGTCAGCATTCCTGGTGTGGCCAGTAACCGGCAAGCCGTATTGATAGCAGTCAAAGTCGAGTCTGCTTGGGTAATGATACTTTTATCCGCTCCCGGCAAATACCCCAGATTAAACATAATCGCTTGTATTTGACCATGAAATTTTTGTGGAATATGCTCATCCATCAATGCATGACTGGCATGAATCAGCGTTGCTCGGTGCAGCAAATCATGCTGCCGCAACCGCTGCATCGTAGCCTGCAGCGCTTCAGCTTGCACATCGAAGCCATAGACCTGGCCGTTGTCGCCGACAGACTGGGCCAGAAAAATAGTGTCATGCCCGTTTCCAAGAGTGGCATCAATCACGATGCTTCCTTGCGGCAAATTCTGACGGACAAAATTATGCGCTGTCTCAACCAGGGAAGAAATGCGAGTCATAATAACGCTGAATGTGCGCAGTGATGGGAAGTGATGCAGTCTGGCCAACCTGACTTAAGGTTGCGGCAAATTGCTGGGCATACCAGGGAATGGTTAAACTCCCTTTGGCACCAAAACCGTTGAAAATGTGCAAATCACTATAGACTGGATGTGAGCCTATAAAAGGCTGTTTATCCTGGGTGGCTGGGCGAATGCCTGCCTGGTGTTCAAGAACCGCAATCGGCCGTAGTTTTGGGTAAACCTCAGTCAAAGCCTGTATCAACTGCTTGCTAGCGTGCTCGGTCGGTTGCGTATCCAAGTTTGCATGATCGAAAGTCGCACCTAACCTGAATTGATAGGGTTCAATAGGAATCGTCCAGTAACCAAAATTCAGAATCTGTAGCGGATAGGCTGCGCTGGTTTTGCAACTGAGAATCTCGCCTTTTACCGGTTGGAACGGCAATCCGCCAAACCAGGGATTGATTGTAGCCCGGTGGCCTTCACAAAACACAATATGCCGCAGCTTCAAATCGCGCCACCGCAAGCAGGGCTGCAACTCAATCTCTCGGTAATCCAGCTTGATTTTCCGGTAACAGTCATTTGCTACAAAAAAATCCCGCAAGCTTTTTAGCAACTGACGGATTTTTAAATAGCCGGTCTGTTGCTGCTGCAGCATTCCAAAGGCGCTGATAATACCGGGAGGGCAAGACGGGCAATTCATTAAAAATTTTTGATACTCGGCTTGCCTCAGCCTTTGCCGAGCAAGATGCTGCTCGCTCTCAGTTCTTAATAGGCGTAACATTTGCATCGGCACAAAAAACTGCTGCCGGAACGCTGCCTCCAATTGCTGATAGCACTGCATGGCAACCGGCAATAACCGCTCAATCTCAGCAGCTTTAACCAGCCGTGAGCCCGTTACCGGATTAATCAACCCGGCTGCGACTTGTGATGCATTGATCTCCCCGCTATCAATCACCATGACCCGAACATGCTGACGAATCAGCTCCCAGGCTAACAAGCTGCCGGCCAGACCCTGACCAACGATCAGAACATCAACCGGCATGCTTGGCTGTTAACGCCTCCCCCTTAAAAACGATTCCATTCCAGCCATCGCGCATAAAATTGCGGATATTCTGATGATCATTGCCATCAGGGTTTTCCAGCACATCTTTGCGATAGTAATCGCCAAATAAGGCCAAGGTCTGAGTCTGATCTAAACCGTGCAGTCTGGCAAAGGCAAAAATCTTGCAAGAGCCTTCATTGCGTCCGGCTTCGTTAATCAACGGCTGCTGGATACCGTTGCTGAATTCTGTCGGTTGATAATCATAGGCCTCGGCGATTACAGCCATCGTCTCCCGAAAATCAACCGCCTGCCCAGCTTTCACACGATCAATCAAATGACTTAGTATCATAACATTACTCCCAAAGGGTTTGGGATTATAAAGCCGAGCGGCCTATACATGCCATATTAATGAGCAGGTTGCCCTCGTCACATGGAAAAATACATGATTCAGATAGCAATCGACAAGGAATAAACCATGGCTGCTACCCTCTATGCCTGTTTTTCTCCAAGCGTAGCCATCAAAAAAGATCGATTTTCTGAAAACCTGAGAAAGTAGTCAAAGGTGTACTAATTTGCACTCGCTTTGATGTCTGCTTAAGAATTACGGGTAGCCGCAATGCCTTGCGTATTTGCGCTCTCTGTTTCTTGACTGTCTTTCTTAACCTTGAAAAGATAATATCTCAGTACCTCTTTGTTTACTTTTAGCAATACCAGTAATAAGGTAATCGATTGATCCGATTATTTTACTCCCTGAGATTTACCATAATTGGCTGCACCCAGTGAATCTGTTTCATCAGTCCTGTCTTTGATCGCCCTGTGTTGATCTTGACTGCCGGAATTCCTTGTTTCAACACTATAGGCGGGCAGAATTCGCACATCTTTTTGAATGATCAATGAGGGTTTTATTGGAATCGATAGTGCCGATTGAATCTGTTTGATGGATACGGTCATCCTTTGCAGCATTCTCATCATTCACAAATGATATGGAGCTAACCATAAATATAGTGATTATGATGATTTGAGGCATTCTTGTTTCTCCTAAAGATCTTGTGTTCAAAATGTTAACGTTGATCTCTTGATGAACAGCAGAATAATGCTCTGTACCGATGATGGTATCCAGGGATACAGCGCTCATCTGCAGAAGAAAAAATTCCTGGGAAATACCCGCGACTCGGCGTCATTCTTGTGCTGTATGGACTGCTGGGAGTGAGATCGGCAGCAAAGCGACAAGCGGGATCACACAACGGAAAACAGGGAATCTGAAAAACTGAAAAAACTGTCACCGTGATCACCCTCCCTGCTTTTCAGAGCTTCAGATTTCCAGAATTTCAGGTTTTCGTTCCCCCTCTTCCCTCTATGCCATTCGATGACGTCCAGAATATCCTGAATCCCGGACGTTCCATCATCATGACAATAAGGATATTGAATAAAACTTTATTCCAGAGCGAGCGTAAAAAATATTGTACTGAGGTACACAATGCGAAAGTACAGCGCCCGCTCTGTCATGAGGAGGCGAACAGTAAAGCAAGCATTACTATTTCCTTAGAACAAAGCCAAATTGGCAATACGCATGACTGAAGATCAATCAAGAGCACCTCTTTTGATTTGTAGGTATTACAAATACTGTAAACACTCGAATCATCTTTATCATTAATTTATGCCTCGCTTTATATTCTATCCATGAAAGCCACTGTATCTGATCTTTTAAAACAAATACCGGGTAAAGTAACCCAAGAATGGCCGATGGGTGAACCATTTGCGCTAGCATTTGCGCATGGTTCAATGTCTGTCGAATTATATGCTCCTCGCGGTACAGATACACAAACTCCACACGATCAGGATGAGCTCTATTTTATTCATTCTGGGCATGGCGAATTTGTCGTGGCGGGTGAACGTCATCCCTTTGAAGCGGGTACGGTATTTTTTGTCCAGGCTCATGTTGAGCATCGTTTTGAGAATTTTTCACCTGATTTTGCTACCTGAGTCGTTTTCCGGGGGCCTAACGGCGGTGAAAAGTCCGAATAAAGCGCATAGGCCAGCATGCTGTTTCACGACAGAATAGTCCTTCGACATGATTCCTGGTTTAGTGCAAATTCTGTTATGGCAAGGGCTGGGAGAACTGGTTTGTCGACGCGAATACGTACTTAATGCACCATTGGTTGATCAATGGAGATATTAATAGTGATTGTTCTACATGCTTGATGACATTAAATCCAATGTTAACAATATTCAAATAGAGAAAGAAATAGAAGAATTGGAAGAAAAAGTTAATGACTATGGTAATTGTCACCATCCCAGAAGATGAAAGAAACTATGAAGCGGAAGGTAGAGATCGTAAAAACTTTTGGGGTATTTGAATATGACGTTAACGTGACACGTTGAACTGACTCGCACCCCGGATTGCTTCCATTGAGAGCGCATGCTAAACAGGCCGTTGACAATTTACTGTCTTCAAGCAAATTGAGTGTCAATCAAACGAGGGCAAGATGGAACTGACAGCACTATACAAACGTGTGATTGGTCTTGCCGTGCATCAGGCACGGATCACGGCCTGCGCATTGATCGCAGAAGAGGACGGGACGGTGCGCATCGTGCAACGGCAAACATGGATGCATTGGGAGCAGTAAGCCAACTCTCTTCTTGGGTCGGCATATGCCTCGGTAAACGCAAGTCTAGGCGTGCCCGCAAGGACAACCCGTATGTCCATCGGCTACTCTGCGAGTTCGCTCATGCCGCCAGTCGTACCAGATCAGTGTTCAAATCGAAATTCCAGTCTCTCATCGTCCGGCGTGGCTATAAACGCGCGATCCTGGCTATCAGCCACAAAATACCACGCACTCTCTTCTTCATGCTCAAACCGCACGAACACTACCGGGATTCGACCGTCGATTATCAAGCGCTTTCCGTCCAACGAGTAGGGTAAAGGTGGATCATGTAAATTAATTGTTGCTGTGGTGTTTTTGAAAGCGACTCAGGGTTTCTCAGAAAAATATAC